>SKRK01000037.1 GCA_007118525.1 Balneolaceae bacterium | reverse complement strand
GGTTCAAGTTTTTGGCCAAGCTTTATGATGTATTTGTAGCGCTCCTGCCAATCGGACAAGAGTTCAAATTCACGGATTATTCGTTCCTGTTTTTCTTCTATAGTCATCATTCTGTATCTACATATCCGGAGTATCCTATTCGGAACAAAGTTACGAAATAATTCAGGCTTTATTGTAGGTGAATTGGCTTTCAATTGCCCGAACGGTGATTATTTATGAAGTATTTGGTTCGCAGTGTATATAAAAATTTTGGGCAGACCGTATATTGTCAAGATTCTTTGTTGATTTTTGAGGGCAATCACATCAACAACCTCTTGTCAGATATAGACATCTCTGATTTACCCATACCTCCGCGCAACCCGTCCATATTACAATGCTCACAGCGTGTGCGTGTTGAGGTTCTTCCGTCCTATCCGACTGTGGTTTCTTTATGTTAATTATCTGCGAAACAGATCACACGAAAAAATTGATCTCAGGCTTCCTGTTCTGATGAGATCTCGGTAGAAACTGCCCCTTTAACCCCTTCAATACACTTACGATCGGCATCCCAAACAGGCTTGGCATAATCAATCACCTCAATATACCCGCCTTTTTTACTGTTAATTCTAAACTGTTCTGTGCTTGGTTTTCCTTCCAGAACAGCATTCAGATGTTCTTCAAGCTTTTTGTGGTCATCTTCATGAATGATCTCTCTGAATGATAAGCGGGTAGCTTCATCGGCGGTTATCCCGGTTATTTTGCTGAAGCTCTCAGACACATATTTAAATATAAACTCTCCATCACTATTCTGAATCAGTTTATAGTTAAAATCTTTTGACCTGTCGAAGACTTTTTCAAAATTAGCATTTCGCTTGGAAAGCATGGCCATAATCCGCTTTTGCAGCGACTTATTTTCAAAAGCAATTCGGACCAGAGTCTGACCGTTTGTTTTTAGCAGTCTGGCATTGGCTTTAACCTCTACTTCAGCACCTTTACTATTTATAAATTCCAGCTCATAGGATCGGTTATCAAAGTCGCTGGGCTTAAAGGATTCAAATTTATGCTTAAAACTTTCAATATGTTCGTCAGATAGAAAATCCCAAATCTTACTCTTTTTAAGTTCCTCATCATCATAACCAATCAAATCGCGAAATGCTTTGTTTGATGTAACAATATTACCCTGCTCATCTACATCAATAAGAGTTTTCTTACTCTCTTCCGTAAGTTTGTCGAACTCTATGCTTGAGTCTACAATTTTTTCCTCGGATCGCTTCCGCTCCGTAATATCGTGCTGATATGAAACCCAATGTGTGATTTCACCCTGCTCATTTGTTAAGGGATGGATGTCCCACTGATTGATAAATTCACTTCCATCTTTGCGATAATTGACGGTATGGCCAAAAAATGACTGCCCTTCCGAGAGTCGCTGTCTCAATTTATCCAATACTGCCCTGTCTGTTTTGGGGCCCTGCAGTATTCTTGGCGTTTTTCCCAGTGCCTCATCCCTGCTATAGCCGGTCATTTTGGTAAAGCCCTCGTTTACATATACTATTTCCGGACCGGGTTTATCGAGCTCAAGTTTGGTAACTAAAATAGAGTCGTAATCACTCTGGATAGCTCTCTCGAGCAGATCGAGATGTGACCTCTTTTGTTCGATCTCAGCTTTCAGGTTTCCAAAAACGGTTTTCAGCTGCTTATAAGATTCATCATCTTTTGAGCATGACTTGAGTATGTCGTCGATATTCTTCATAGAGCTTATTTTGCAAGTGATTATGGTACTGATTTAGACGTAGCAACCTACATCAACATGTAGTTCAATACAGATCATTCCCAAAAACGAAAATATTATCACACAGGATCAGACCTCCTTTAAAACGCTGTATAATATCCGTTTAACCATCCTTCAGGATAATTTTGGCGATGGTTTGAAGCTGCATATTTGAAGTACCTTCATAAATTTTACCGATTTTTGAGTCTCTGTAAAATTTTTCAACCGGATATTCCTTCACGTAGCCATATCCTCCAAAGAGATCGATTGCCATTGAGCTCAGTTTTTCGGCAACTTCTGCGCTGTAGTATTTAGCCATGGCAGCTTCCTTTAAAAAGGGTTGTCTGGCCTCCTTAAGCCGGGCTGCATTATAGACCAGCAGCCTTGCCATCTCGAGCTCTACCGCCATTTGGGCAAGCTGGAACTGGACTCCCTGAAAGTCGGCAATTGCCTTTCCGAATTGTTTTCTCTCTTTGGTATAGGAAATTGATGCATCGAAGGCGCCTTGTGCAATTCCAATCATCTGTGCACCAATTCCGATCCTTCCCTCGTTCAGGGTTTCAATTGCCACTTTATATCCCTTTCCAATTTCTCCAAGTATATTTGCTTTCGGCACACGAACATCTTCCAGAAGCAATTCGCAGGTAGAGCTTGCCCTGATTCCCAATTTGTTCTCTTTTTTTGATATTGAAAATCCCTCCATGCCGCGCTCTACAATAAACGCTGTAATGCCCCTGTAACCATCTTCGGGATTGATATTTGCAAACACCAGGAAAATATCCGCTTCATTGGCATTGGTTATCCAAAGTTTGGTCCCATTCAGTATAAATGCATCTCCATCTTCTTTAGCCGAACATTTTAAAGCGAACGCATCGCTGCCTGAACCTGCTTCAGACAAACAGTAAGCGCCAACCTTTTCAGTAGCCAACTGGGGTAAAAACCGCTCTTTTATCTCCTCAGAACCCCAGCGCAAAAACGCATTATTCACCAGGGTGTTCTGCACATCCATAAACACCCCTACCGAAGCATCTACACGAGAGATCTGCTCAATGGCTACAATACTCATCATGAAAGATCCACCGCCTCCCTGATACTTTTCAGGAATTTCAATCCCCATCAATCCCATATCGAAAAACTGGGTAATAAGATCCGGGTCCAGTTTAGCCGCTTCGTCCATTTCATGAACTTTTGGCTTGATGATGGTATCGGCGAATTCTGCAGAAGCATCTTTGAGCATCTGCTCATCTTCGGTTAACTGGGTGAGAGGATGAATCTTAACGTCTAATTCTGGCATAATAAATAGTTTTATTTTTTTGTTTTTGCATTGAAAATATAGGGATTAAAAAGCGCTTTTCTAGCACTGGAATTATCAAATTGGTCAATGTTGATCTGTATCCCACAAGGATGCCGTTAGAGCCATTAATTTATCACACCCCGTAAATCGGAATCGTATAGAACAACGTTGAGTAACTTTATCGTACTCATGAGAATTTTAAAACAGGCCTCAAAATATTATTAACAGATAAAATCTTTCAAATGGTTTAAAACGTCTCTTCACATTTAGTACCTTTCTTCTAAAGGTGAACTCCTATTTATCTTTTACGATTCCCAAACATGTTCACTTGTTCTGATCATATATGAAAGACAATCAACAAAAACTTTTCTCTGAATTTACCCCTGCAACAAATGAGCAGTGGGCAGAGCAGATCAAAAAAGATCTGAAAGGTGCCGATTATAAAACAGAATTGAGCTGGCAAACCCTCGAAGGAATCACCCCTCTTCCTTTCTACAGCCGAAATGATTTAAAGGGTATCCCTGCTGAAACAATTCCGAGCACCACCAGGGTATGGCAGCGCTGTGAACCGGTTTTTGAAACAGATCCTGCAGCCATAAACACCTCCATTCAAAGGGCAATTAAAGGAGGGGCTAATTCAATTCAGATTAAATGTGAGATCACCTCCGGCGATCAAATACTCGGCGGAAATATAACCGGGGCTCAAATCCATTCTCAAAAAGATTTTGACAGATTGTTTGAGAGTGTAGACCTAAAGAGTTGCAGCCTGGTATTTGATTCGGAAGCTGCTTCTCCTGTGCTTTTGGCCATGCTACTGAATCATACCGACACGTTTAAATCGGCCTCGTTTCTTTTTGATCCATTTACATACCATGCAAAGCACGGCCGCAAACCTCTGCCTGATGAGAAGCTTCCGGCTTTGATTTCACAAATGCAAGGCAGATCGAACATACGGTGCCTGGCCGGCGATGGACTATTTTACCATCGCGCCGGGTGCACTATTGTCCAGGAGATTGCCATCGTTCTTGCCATTGCCAGTGAATACCTGATGTCGGTTGATGAAACCACCAGGCCCGGGGCTGCAAAATCATTCATTGCAAAGCTTTCAGCCGGACCGCTCTATTTTCCTGAGATTGCCAAGTTTCGTGCTATACGCCGATTATGGGGCAGCCTGCTGCAGGCATATGGAGTGGATAAAGAGATACCGTTATACATCCACGCGGAGACGACCCCTCAAAATAAGACGGCAACCGACTCTCACAATAACATGCTTCGTGCTACCACTGAAGCAATGTCGGCTGTTCTGGGAGGCGTTGACTCTCTCACAATTACCCCGTTTGATGCCGTCTATCAAAAACCGAATGATTTTTCCCTGCGCATTGCCCGGAATGTACATCATGTGGTTCGGGATGAAGCCCATTTGAACAAGGTAGCCGACCCCGCCGCCGGGTCTTACTATATTGAGCAACTTACTGATCAAATTGCTAAAGAGTCGTGGGATTTTTTCCGGCTCATCGAAAATCAGGGTGGATTTGTTAAAGCACTTGAAAACCGGGTTTTGCAGAGTGAGATCAATAAGTCAAAAAAACGTAAACTGGAAGCCTATTCAACACGAAAACGGGTCTTAACCGGAACAAACAGCTACCCCAATCCTGATGAAGAGCTTCCAAACAGTTTGAACAGGCCGGAGGGTACTGATGCTCTCATCTACACGAAATCAAATTACTCGCCAGATATGGAAAGACTCATCCCCTCGCTAAGAGAACATCTGACAAATGGCGGCACGGTTGGCGATAGTGCAAAATCATTCCTCGAACCTCAAAAAGTACTCTATACAACCCTCGAAGAGTTCAATGCCGGCGAACTGTTTGACCTTCTACGCTCTAAAACCAATCATATCACAAAAAAACTGGGCCGTAAGCCACGCGTATCCCTTATCCCCGTTGGAGATGTGAAGTGGCGCAAATTGAGGGCCACTTTCGCCCAAAACCTTTTGGGCTGTGCGGGATTTGACATCGAAAACCACGCAGGTTTTGAGATGATCGATGAGGCCGTGAACGAAATTAACCCGGATAGTTCCGATATTTTTGTGCTCTGCGGATCAGATAAAGAGTATGAAAAATTTGTTCACCCTTTTTGTGAGGCCTATCTTAAAAAGGGAATCCTCCTTCTGGCAGGCAGCCCCGGAGACAGGGAAAAGGCGTATCGGGATTCGGGAATTGATGAGTTTATGATGACAGGTATGAATGTGCCGGAGTTTTTAGGCCGGCTGCAGCAAAAATTGACAGAGGAGGCGCTTTAATGGGTAAACGACCTGACTTTTCGAAGATCAAGCTTGACGCTTCTGGGGACAAAGAAGCTTCTGATACTTCAAACCTGCCGGATGGAGATTGGTTAACACCGGAGAAGATTCCGGTTAAACCGGTATTCACCAAGAAGGATATTGTAAACCTTGAACACCTCGACTTCACTGCAGGCATACCACCCTATCTGCGTGGACCCTATTCGACGATGTACACGGTTCGCCCATGGACCATACGTCAGTATGCAGGCTTCTCCACAGCAGAGGAGTCAAACGCTTTCTATCGCAGGAACCTGGCAGCGGGCCAAAAAGGGTTGTCGGTAGCATTCGACCTTGCCACGCACCGGGGCTACGACTCCGACCATCCTCGCGTTTCAGGCGATGTGGGTAAAGCCGGTGTGGCTATTGACTCCATTTTGGACATGAAAATCCTGTTCGATCAGATTCCACTGGATGAGATGTCGGTATCGATGACAATGAACGGCGCTGTGATCCCTGTACTGGCTTTCTACATCGTTGCGGCCGAAGAGCAGGGTATTACCCCGGATAAACTCCAGGG
>SKRK01000195.1 GCA_007118525.1 Balneolaceae bacterium | reverse complement strand
GAATAGTATAAAAAGTAAACTTAGACGAAGTTTTACAGATATGAATGGTGATTCTTTGGCATAGCCATCCCTGCGGGGCGAGAGGGGACTTTTGATACTGTCACCTTCTGCCCTAAAATAACACCCACAACAGCATCAACGCAATAAAAAGCCACACCGCAATCTTTAACGAAAGAGGCTGTTTCGGAAACTCATACCCGCATATCGGGCACTCCTCTTCGCTTTTATCCACATTCATCGCACAGCCGGGACACTCTTTTTTTTTCACTTCTTTACTTTATGTTCTGGTTTTGGATATTTATTCTAAACAAATTTCATGTTTGAATCGTATCAGGTTTTAAAACCTTAATCAAAATATAACAAAGTTATGGCAGGACAAGGATCAGGTGGAAATGTTATTGCAGCACTGGCAAGTTTATTCATACCCGGGCTGGGACAGCTCTTACAGGGCAGATTGCTGATGGCCATATTTATGTTTGTTTTTGCGGCACTGCTTTGGTTTATTCTGCTCGGCTGGATTATCCATTTGTGGTCCATTTTGGATGCGGCCAGGTTTAAACCGCGACGGTAACCACAACTCTTGTTCATTCCATCATGGCTTAAATCTAACTAAATTCCGGGTGCCACTTCCCGGAATCCCACGAATCAACCTCCGATTCTGTTTTGTGATTTTGCGTGAATCGATGCGGAGGTTGTGGATGGATGGCCACCGTACCCCGGGCGGTGCCCAGGGCTGTGTGATTACGCGCCTTCAGCGCTTTGGATTGGGATGGGAAGCCAATTCACCCCTTATTTTGCAAGCTGGTGGACTCTTGTCAAGATAACTCCCAACATATATTTCGCTCCAAAGGTATCCCCATGCAAGGACAAACTTTCCTGTAATACCCGGAGACAAAACCCGTTTACCTGTATTCCCTCACTTTTGACTCTGCGAATTTGTATTTTGTAAGTCTGAACAGGAAAAACGGATCATTTCAAAAAAATATATGAATTTACGTCTACTGAAAATTATTGGTCTCATTGCAGTGCCTCTTATTCTGCTCTCCATCTCCTCAAGCTGGATATTTGAGTGGCTCTGGCTGAACGAACTTGGGTATGCCCATATCTTTTGGACGCTTCGCGGCACTCAAGTCACGTTAATTATTGCAGCCTTCTTGGTTGCTGCCCTCTATTTCATTCCAAACTTTCGCTACCTGGCCGGGCAGCTCAAAAATGTGAGCCTCGCCGGTTCACCGCTTCAGGGCTCAAATATTGACCTGGGAAGTGAATTTGCCAGAAAGAGAATCAAACAGTTTTTCACACTTGGCGGGCTGGTCATGGCGCTGATCTTTGCGCTCAGTTTCTACATCCGGTGGGATGAATCCCTTAAGTTTATCAGCGGCGTGGAGTTCGGTGAAATTGATCCGTTATTCGGCCGTGATATTGGCTTCTACATGTTCCAGCTTCCCTTTTGGGAAGTCATTCAGGGCTCACTGGTCTCTATATCTTTCCTGACACTCGCCATACTTACACTGGCCTATATATTTACAGGCCTTCTGATGGTACAGTCGCCCACTCAAATTAAGGCGCACGACTCTGTATTGAATCACCTTAAAATCAACGCGGCTATCTGGCTTGCCTTGATTGCCTGGGGTTTTCATCTGGCACGTTACAAACTTGTATTAAAAGCAGACGGAATTGTCTTTGGCGCCGGGTATACCGACACCGTGATTCAGTTGCCCGCCCTCTGGATTCTGTTTGGCCTCTCGCTTCTGCTCTCGGCACTTCTGCTCGTAAGCCTTTGGGTAAAGGTTGGACGATCGGTTCCGGCTCTTGCGGTTCTCACGGTGGTTGTTCTAATTGTAGGCCGTGGCCTTCTCCCGGGCATCACTCAAAAATTCAGCGTGGAACCGAACGAGCTTCAGCTGGAATCGCCCTACCTGGAGAAGAATATTGAGATGACCCGGCTAGCTTATAACCTGCACAATGTGAGGGAAGTAGAGTACCTGGCTGATGATACGCTTGGAATTGCAGATATCCGAAATAACCAGGACGCTATCGATAACATCCGCCTTTGGGATAGCCGGCTCCTGCTCAACACCTATAAGCAGCTTCAGGAGATTCGGTCTTACTATGAGTTTTACTCTGTGGACAACGACCGGTACACGATTGATGGAAATATTACCCAAATGATGCTCTCTGCACGTGAAATTGCCCGGAGGCTACCAAGCCAGTCTGATACCTGGGTAAACCGTCACATGCAGTACACACACGGTTACGGATTGGTAATGAGTCCTGTTACGGAGACTAACAGACAGGGAGAGCCACTGATGTTGATTCGTAACATTCCGCCGATCTCTGAAGTACCGGAGCTTGCCGTTCAGAATCCGGCCATCTATTATGGTGAGAACAGCACCGGCTACTATTTGGTAAACACCCATCAGGAAGAGCTGCACTACCCCTTGGGCGATGAAAACGTCTACCATAACTATAGCGGACAGGGCGGCATGCAGATCGACAGTTTTTTCAAAAAATTGCTCTTTGCCTGGGAACTTGGTGCGATCAACATCTTGCTAACTGAGGCTCTTCACGAAGAGAGCCGTCTACAGATCTGGAGAAGCGTTCAGGAGAGAATCAGCCGGATTACCCCGTTCCTGAGGCTTGACCGCGACCCCTATCTCGTACTTCATGATGGACGCCTGGTATGGATTCAGGATGCCTACACTACATCATCCCACTTTCCCTACTCACAGAGATACAATAACGGAATCAACTATATCCGAAACTCCGTAAAGATTGTGGTAGACGCCTATGAGGGTTCTGTAGACTACTACATTGTTGATGAAGAGGACCCCGTTTTACAGGTCTATGACTCCATCTTCCCCGGCACCTTTAAGTCTCTGGACGAACTCCCCGAAGGGCTCGATGCACATTTCCGCTATCCACAGGATCTCTTTGAAATCCAGATTGAGACCTATGCACGCTATCACATGACCCGTCCGCAGGTATTCTACAATCAGGAAGATCTCTGGACCCGGCCAAATGAGCAATATGGAGGCCGGCAGATCCGCATGGAGCCTTACTACGTGCTGGCAAGGCTTCCTGAGGAGGAACAGCTTGAGTTTATGCTGATAAGCCCAATGACGCCCGAAAACCGGAACAATATGATTTCGTGGATAACCGCCAAATCGGATCCAGGAAGTTATGGCGAACTTATAACCTATGTACTGCCAAAAGACAGGCTCTTTTACGGGCCTGCACAGATCGAGGCACGGATCGATCAGGATCCCGAAATATCACGGCAGATCGCACTTTGGGATCAGCGAGGCTCCAGGGTGATTCGCGGTAACATGATGGTGATCCCGATTGAGAGCTCCTTCCTATACGTAGAGCCTGTATTCCTGCTTGCCGACAATGTAGAGATTCCGCAGTTACAGCGAGTGATTGTGGCCATTGGCGACAATATTGCCATGCAGCCTACAATTGAAGAGGCTATCTTTGAAATTTTTGGGCAGGAAGCTGACTTCATTCTGCCGGGCGCCCAGCCTGTACTGGCCGATACTCCGCTTCAGACAGGCGAACTGCCTGTTGAAATGGTAGCAGATACCCGTCAGATGGAGGAGATTCGAACTCTCTGGCGCGATATGCGTCAAGCTCTTGAGGAGGGCAACTGGACGCGTTATGGTGAGTTGTTAACTGAGCTGGATACAAAAATTAACGAGCTTTAGAATTTCTTAGGGAGAAGGATCCATTAAATTCGCTTCGAATTTGGTAGTTAAAACAACCGGATGGTTCTGCCATGCCGTCCGGTTTCTAAGAGTTTGTAAGCTGCTTAACCTACAGTTTGCCTTCGCGAAATAATCAGAAGGACACCCCTGCAACGATATAGAACTGTTCCGAATCCGGGTTTAATATTACCGTTCCTCTCAGCGGAATGGAGAACGTATCGGTAATTATGATACTCTTAGTGGTGCCGATACCCACATTTACCAGTGCAAACTTTCCATCGGTTGAATGCCAGCCATCTCCGGCCCCAACAAATAAGTCTGCAGCTCCCAGGCTCAAACCGGCTTCGAAATAGAGGTCATTACCGGCAGAGCCGGCCCCGGATGCTTCATTTAGAATCATATTTGCCGAAAGGGAAAAATTACTGATATCCAGTCCGGTATTGATTTCAAATGCGTGGCTGTCGCTATCAAAATAGTCCGTTCCTGGATAGTAGTAATCAGTTACACCAATACTGAGGCCAAAGTCGAATTCATAACCTGCATAGAGATCCATCTCCTGAAAGCCATCATACCCCTGTGAGCCCCAGGCTCCTATGGCAAAACCGCCCGCAGTAAATTCAACCGTTGGCTGTATAGATGGCCCTGCAAACGCAACGCCCCGGAATACATATGTGCTGTAGATATCAACACCTGTACTAACCTCCTGGGCCTTGGCTGTATCCGGATTTAATGAGCTAATAAGCGTAACTGCAAACAGAGTAATCAGCGCAGATTTTAGCAGTTTTAATGTTTTATGTTTGATATTCATAACGTTATATTTAATTAGTTTATGATGATTACGAGAGTGATTTGATTAAATAGAGGAGCACCGGATCCCCAAATCTCAGGTGCTCCTTTCTATTTTCATCAGGCAGTAGCCCGGCCCAGTTCTGTTGTTTTAACCGGTGAGAAATCAGGGTAGGCTTTGTTCCCATGTTCTGAGATATCAAGCCCGTCAGATTCCACTTCGGCACTTACCCGTACACCGAGTACGGCTTTGATGGCTCCAAATACAGCCAGAGAGAACAGAAATGTGACACCTAAAATGGAGACGGTTCCCAGCAGCTGTATAAGAAAACTGGCCTCCGTAAAGAGCCCCACGGCAAGTGTTCCCCAAATACCGCAAACACCGTGAACCGAGATGGCGCCAACAGGATCATCCAGTTTCAGCTTATCGAACATCACAATAGAGAAGACAACAATGGCTCCAGCTATGGCACCCACTACGATCGCACCTGAAATTGAGATCACATCGGCGCCGGCTGTTATACCGACGAGGCCGGCAAGTATTCCGTTAAGTGCCATGGGTGCATCCAGATTTTTCATCACAATCTGTGTGGTTATCATTGAAGACAGAGCACCGGCACACGCCGCAAGGGCTGTTGTTACAAATACGTAGGAAACTGCAGACGGATCAGCACTGAGAACGGATCCACCATTAAAGCCGAACCATCCGATCCAAAGAAGAAACACTCCTACCGTGGCCAGCGGGATATTGTGGGCGGGTATGGCAATGATTTCACCACCTTTATATTTACCCGTTCGGGCACCCAAAATTATAACGCAGGCCAGCCCAGCAATTCCACCAACACCGTGAACAAGAGTAGATCCTGCAAAATCATAAAAACCGAGCTGATCTAACCATCCGCCTCCCCATACCCAGCTTCCGGTTATCGGATAGGAAATCGCCAAAAGAAGGGCTCCAAAAATCATAAATGATGACAATTTAATACGCCCGGTTACGCAACCTGAGACGATCGTTGCGGCTGTTGCAGCAAACATTGCCTGGAAAATAAAATCTGTCCAGATGGTCATATCTTCGCCATATGCCGGAGTCAGCATTCCAACAGGATCTGAGGCATCGAAACCAATGCCGAACCCTCCGAATCCAAAAATTCCGTTAAAATCACCGGGATACATGAGCTGAAACCCAATAAAAGCATAGATCAAAATGCCCGTACAGAGAATGAATACATTCTTATAGATCACATTTACGGCATTTTTCGACTGCGTCAAGCCACTTTCTACCGTAGCAAAACCAAGATGCATTAGTAGCACCATGAATGCTGCTATAAGAATCCAAAGGTTGTCAATGATAAACTTCGTGTAGAGTGGTGATTCCTGAAACTCTTCCATTGTGCGATATCCTTCCTGCTGCACAACTTCAGCTG
>SKRK01000217.1 GCA_007118525.1 Balneolaceae bacterium | reverse complement strand
AGAAATCCCGACGCTGACAGAAAACCGGGAAAACATCGGAAATGCTGTCAGGCCTAAACCGTCATACACTCCTTTCTCATAAAGAAAATGATTCCCCACAAGTGCAGCTGCGAACGGCGTTGGGGTTTTGAAAATGAAAGCCCTGCCCTGTTAGTCCGTCTGTAAAGTCGAGATTAGTGCCGGCCAGGTAGAGAAAGCTGCGCATGTCTACTACCACTTTTACACCGTGGTCTTCAAACTCTTTATCTGCTTTAGTGATCTCCTTTTGGGAATCAAAATCCAGATCATATGTGAGTCCGGAACAACCGCCGCTTACCACAGATACACGAATAGGAATATTCTCAGAGATATTCTTCTCCTGCCTGATCTCATGGATCCGTTTTGCAGCGCGTTCGCTTATTGTGATTGACATAATATTGTTACTTCGTTAAACCTCAAGACACCCAGATCTTAACCCAGGGTGAATTAAAAATTCCTGATTAAACCGAAATCACCTGTATTTCCGGGTCTATTCGCTTCACCATGCTCTCAATGGCGTAAAGCGTACCGGAAGTTGCCGTAGGACATGTTCCACAGGCTCCCTGATAGTGAACCTTGAGCCTGTTGCCATCAAGCCCGACAATCTTCAAACCACCTCCATCTGCCAACAGATAGGGACGCACCTGCTCATCCAGCAGCTGATTGATTTGGATCAGCCGGGGATCGTCCGAATCCTGAACTTCCCTGCTGGCGTGAACCTCTTCATCCTCTGTAAGTTCGAGCTGAGGTGTAGCCTCCCGAATGGGCGGGGCCAGTTTTCGAAGCAGTTCAGACCAAACCGCCTTTCCATCCTGCGTAACGGTAATGTACTTATCTACGTAGTAGACATTGATCACATGGTCGATACTGAACAGGGTTTTGGCCAATTCATCCTGCTCAGCTTCACCGCTATTTTCAAACGAACGGGTTACGCCATTTGTAAGCGGTTCACCCAGCACAAATCGCATTGCATCAGGATTTGGAGTTCGTTCTATTTCTTTAATCTTTGGCATAGGGTTTTACCTTTTTTTTATTCAAAAAATGATTTAGCGTAATAAATTCCGTCTATCAATCTGTCGATATCCTCTTCTGTATTATAAAACGAAACAGATGCTCGTGTTGTTGCCGGCACATTAAATCGTCTTAAAATCGGCTGTGCGCAGTGGTGGCCCGTTCGTACGGCAATTCCACGCTTGTCTAAAATGGTACCCATATCGGATGCATGAATCTCATCAAATACAAATGCACAGACTGATGCACGTGTTTCTGAGTCGCCGATAAACCGAAGGCCTTCAACTTCTCGCAATCGATCTGCTGCGTAGGTTACAAGTTTATCTTCTCGATCTGCTATAGCATCAATACCAATTCCATTTATATAGTCGATTGATGCCGACAATCCGATTCCGGCCGCAATGGGCGGTGTACCTGCTTCAAATCTGAATGGAGGCACATTGTAGGTGGTCTCCTCAAAGCTGACCTTATCAATCATATCCCCTCCTCCTCTGTAGGGCGGCATTGAATCCAGCAGAGTCTTTTTCCCGTAAAGGATTCCAAAACCTGTAGGCCCACACATTTTGTGTGCGGAAAACGTGAAGAAATCACAACCTATCTCCTGCATGTCCACTTTCGTGTGGGGAACGGATTGTGCACCATCAATTAAAACTACTGCTCCGTGATCGTGGGCCAAATCTGTAATCTCTTTTACAGGATTAACCGTACCCAGGGCATTGGAGAGGTGAATCACCGCTACCATTTTGGTTCTGCTTCCAAGAAGCTTTTTGTAGATTTCCATGTCAAGGTCGCCAGAATCGGTTACGGGAATCACCTTGATTACCGCGCCGGTCTTCTCGGCGATCATCTGCCAGGGAACAATGTTGGCGTGATGTTCCATTTCTGAGAGAATAATTTCATCACCCTCCCTGAAATTCGTCAGGCCGTAACTGTTGGCCACCAGGTTTATCGAATCCGTTGTACCTGATGTAAAAACAATTTCATCATGCGAGGCAGCATTGATAAACTGAGCTACCTTTTTTCGGGTCAATTCATACGCATCCGTTGCCTTCTGGCTCAGGATGTGTATACCCCGGTGAACATTGGAGTGTTCGTATCGGTGATAGTGGTCAATCCTTTCAGCAACCTGTACAGGCATCTGACTCGACGCAGCATTGTCGAGATAGACAAGCGGGTGTCCATTCACATCCTGATGAAGAACCGGGAAATCTTTCCTGATCTTCTCAAAATCTATTGCCGGTAATTTTATTGCTGTTTGTGACATATTGCTCAGAGAACTTGTCAGCGTCTGCATGACCTGACAGCGTTCGGATTGGTTTCAAAAAATTCCTCCTAAGAGAAGGGGGTGTTTGTGATATTGAACAGATAATTCAGATTCAACATTCAACATCCCCCCACTGTATTCGCTATACGCTCATACACGTCCCCCCTTCAAAGGGGGACTATCTAGGCGGATACTTTCGCTACGGAATTTGCTTTGGTGTAGCGGTAAACCTCTTCAATGAGAAGCTTGTGAACCGATTCCACCTTCATGTTTTCAATGGTTTCGAGAGCAAAAGCATAGGTTAAAACCTCTTTTGCCTTCTCTTCTGTCATTCCCCGGCTCTGCAGGTAAAACACCTCTTCCGGTTCCAGCTGCCCAATAGTGGCTCCGTGCGAACAGAGTACATCATCAGCGAAAATCTCGAGCTGAGGTTTGGTATTTACCAGTCCATCTTTCGATAGTAGCAGGTTCTTGTTCTCCTGGAATGAGTCAATTTTCTGAGCATCCTTTCGAACAAAGATTTTCCCGTTAAAAATGCTGTGAGCGTTACCATTTACCACAACCTTATGGAGCTGATGACTCTCTGCGTGAGAGAACCTGTGATCCATGCTTGAGTGAGTATCGGCAATCTGCTCACCATCGATCAATACCAATCCATCAAGGGTAAAATCTACCTCTTCATCTTCCTGAATTACCTTAGGTTCATTTCTGGCAAGTTTTGCACCCAGGTTAATGGTGTATGAGTGATATTCTGAATTCTTCTCCACGTAGGCGATTGGCCTTGAAACGTGAAGGGCATTCAGGCTATCGCGCTGTATACGAACGTGATGTATGTGCGCCCGTTGTTTGGTTTTCACTTCACAAACAGGAATTGTCAAATACTCATTGCCGCTTAACCCGATGTGATCTTCAATAATGGTTACATCTGAGTCCTCTTCAGCCACAACCAGCATTCGCGGGGTGGCTACAAACGCCTTTTTGGAATCAGTATATATATTCAATATCTGTATGGGAGCTTCGGCCTTTGCCTCTTTTTCGAGATGGATAAATGCTCCATCCTCAAACATCAGACCGTTATAGGGTACAAATACATCATTTTCATAGTCAACAAGCTTGTTCAGATACTTCTCAACAACACTGTTATCGGTAAATGAGTTTAAATTCCCAACCGTTACACCATTACCAAGTCCGCCGATGGATGAGAATTTTTCATTATACCGGCCATTAATGAATACCAGTCTGCTTCGATCTGATTCGGGAAGAAAAAACTTCTCAATATCAGTTGCTGGAAGTGTACCGGCATCATCCAGTGAAGTGAATTCAATCTTCGTAAACGGTTTTAGATCTATAAATCTCCACTCCTCAATTTTCTTGTGAGGGAATGGTGTTGCGTTTATCTCTTTCAAACTCTGTTCACGTATCGCTGTCCAGTTGCCGCTCTCGGGAGCGTGCTTTGCCAGCCTGTGCAAAAATGATGGTTCTACCTGTGTAGGAAGTGCCATTATACCGCCTCTCCGTTTACTTTTGCGTGAGCTTCGAGCCAGTCGTAACCTTGCTCTTCCAGTTTGTATGCAAGTGTCTTATCACCGCTTTTTACGATCTTTCCGCCAATCATAACATGAACAAAATCAGGCTCAATGTAATTAAGCAATCGCTGATAGTGAGTAATCAACACAACAGCATCATCTTCGCCATGCAGCTGATTGATACCGTTTGCAACAATTTTCAGCGCATCGATATCAAGTCCTGAATCGGTCTCGTCCAGAAGCGAGAGCTTTGGCTGGAGAACCGCCATTTGGAAAATCTCATTGCGCTTCTTCTCACCACCCGAAAAGCCTGCATTCACACTTCTCTCGAGGAAATCAGGATTCATCTGAACCAGATCAAGCTTGTCTTTGATATAGTCATCAAATTCAAGCGGGTCCAGCTCTTCACGACCTCTTGAGTTGGCTATAGTATTGTATGATTCCCTCAAAAGGGTTGTATTGGTAACTCCGGGAACTTCAACCGGATACTGAAACGCCAGGAAAATTCCTGCGTGAGCCCTCTCATCAGGATCCATCTCCAGAATGCTCTCGCCGTTGTAGAGAATATCACCTTTGGTTACTTCATACTCCGGATGACCGGCGGCAATTTTAGCGAGTGTACTCTTCCCGCTGCCGTTGGGACCCATAATGGCATGAATTTCACCTTTGTTAACTTTGAGGTTTACTCCCTTCAGGATTTCAGTCCCGTCTTCCTCAACTACAACATGTAAGTCTTTAATTTCTAACACAGTATTTTTATTTGGTTTTTCTTTGTTTTAAAAATGGTTGAATTGGAGATGAAAGCTTCAATAAAATTTGACTTGAACTTTACACACCCCAAAATCCCCTCTTGCCATAGGCATCCCTACGGGGCAAGAGGGGACTTCTTTTTATCCGACGCTGCCTTCGAGTTTGATGCCGAGAAGTTTGTTGGCTTCTACGGCGAACTCCATGGGCAGCTCTTTGAGTACTTCTTTACAGAAGCCATTTACGATGAGTGAAATCGCGTCATCTTCACTCAATCCTCTTTGCTGCAGGTAGAAGATCTGTTCTTCACCTACCCTTGAGGTAGTGGCTTCGTGCTCAATTTTTCCGGTCGGGTTTGCCGACTCTATATACGGGAATGTATGAGCTCCGCAAGTTTGGCCAATCAGCATGGAATCACACTGAGAGTAATTTCTGGCGTTATCCGCTTTCTTGCTGATTTTCACCTGGCCGCGATAGCTGTTATTAGATCGACCTGCAGAGATTCCTTTCGAGATGATAGTACTCTTGGTGTTTTTGCCAAGGTGAATCATCTTCGTTCCGGTGTCGGCCTGCTGCATCTTGTTCGTCACAGCTACAGAGAAAAATTCTCCTACTGAGTTATCACCCTTTAGAATTACACTTGGATATTTGAGCGTTACTGCAGATCCTGTCTCAAGCTGAGTCCAGGAAATTTTTGAGTTGTCACCTTTGCAAATCCCACGCTTGGTAACAAAATTGTAGATCCCGCCTTTTCCATCTTCATCGCCGGAGTACCAGTTTTGAATTGTAGAGTATTTAATTTCAGCATTTTCCATCGCTACAAGTTCCACAACAGCTGCATGAAGTTGATGTTCATCATACATAGGCGCGGTACATCCTTCCAGATAACTCACCTGGCTGTTATCTTCAGCAATGATGAGAGTTCTCTCAAACTGACCGGAATTCATGTTGTTGATCCGGAAATAGGTAGAGAGCTCCATCGGGCAGATGGTGTCTTTCGGCACGTAACAAAAAGAGCCATCCGAAAATACCGCTGAATTCAGAGCCGCATAGAAATTATCACGAATTGGGACAACCGATCCCATATGCTTCTTTACCAGCTCGGGATAATTTTGCACCGCCTCTGAGATGGAGCAGAAAATTACGCCCGCTTCAGCAAGTTTCTCTTTAAAAGAGGTGAAGATCGAAACACTGTCAAATACTGCGTCAACAGCCACGCCGGAGAGCATCTTCTGCTCTTCGAGTGGAATTCCCAGTTTTTCATAGGTTTCGCGAATTTTCGGATCAACATCATCCAAGCTGTCGAGCTTCGGCTTGTTTTTCGGAGCTGAATAGTATTGAAGCGTATCAAACTTAGGTTTTTGGTAGGTGGCGTTGAACCAGCTGGGTTCTTCCATCTCGATCCACGCACGATACGCCTTCAGCCGGAATTCAGTCATCCACTCCGGTTCATTTTTCTTTTGGGAAATCAGGCGGACAACATCTTCATTGATTCCTTTGGGAAAATCCTCATATTCAACATCGGTGCTGAAGCCATATTTGTACTCTTCACCGATCATTGCTTCGAGAGCTTTTGTCTCACTCATGTTGATTTATTTTCTGGATTAATTTCTTTTAGTTAGTCGGGTAACACCTCAAATTGTGCCTTAGTTCACTAAATCAAGGACATTTACTCGTTATCCTTATTTGGAATGAATAAATATAAGCAAATTAACGGCCACGTTAAAGCCGATTAAATGTTTAGCCTAAGAAAGGACTTTAACCGGTAAAGCTCCAATTGAAATGGGCTATTGGAGTGATAGGCAAATGGACTAATTCCCCGAACTGCATCAAAAGTTTTGAGATTAAACTGATAGCAGCGCGGCCACACAAGCCGTATTTACAATATCATCAACCGAGCATCCTCGCGAAAGGTCCATATAGGGCTTGTTCAATCCCTGTAAAATGGGCCCGGTTGCCGTGGCTCCGGCCAGGCGTTCGGTAATCTTATAAGCGATATTACCCGCATCAAGATTTGGGAAGATAAATACATTCGCATCTCCCGCAATAGGCGAGTCGGGAGCTTTTCTTTTAGCGATAGCGGGAATCACGGCCGTATCAAACTGAAACTCCCCATCCATTTTCCACTGCGGTTTTTTTGCTGAAGCGATTTCATAAGCTCTCCTCACAAGATCAACCCGTTCATGCCGGGCGCTTCCTTTTGTGGAGAAAGAGAGAAATGCAATAACCGGGACGTCGCCGGTTATCAGGCTGTGTGTTTTTCCGGCATCAATGGCTATGGAGGCAAGCTGTTCAGCATCTGGATATGGAACAACCGCACAATCAGAGTAGGTAAATACTCTTCCATCCGGCATTTCCATCAGAAATGTACTCGACACAAGTTCTGATTCGGGTGACACTCCAACCGTTCTGAGTGCCGACACAATAACCTGCCCGGTTGATGCAACTGATCCGGCCACCGCTGCATCTCCCCTGAGCGTTGCAAGCATCCATCCTGCTGTATACAACGGGTTATTACAAAGTGCTTTTAACTGCGACTGATCGAGGTTTTTATGCGACAGCTTCTCTTTAAAAAAGTCATACTTTTCGGGTTCCGATTCCGGGTCATTATAGGCTGCAATCTCTACTCCGTCAGGAATTGAAACTTCATTCTCTGCTGCAAGTTTACGTATGTTGACCCCACTGCCAAGCAAAACAGGATTTGCATACTCCTCTTCCGACATTCTAACTGCAGCTCTGATTACCCGTATATCTCTTTCAGCTTCTGGAAGCAGGATATGTTTTCTGTGTTCAGATGCTTGCTGTCGTATCTTGTCAATTAATGTCATGTTATCAGATTAATAATAGTATTGAGATCAGTGTTAAAAATATTCCGGTCCATTGCACCTTGGTGAGCCGGTCTCCCCATTTCATCACTCCAAGTATTGTCCCGCCCAGAACGGTTAAAACGTTGACGCTGCTGTAGACAACTCCGCCACTCATGCGCTCAAGTGCTTCAATTAGGAAGATGGATGTGTAAAGATTAGGAATACCAATGGCAATTCCCAAAAGCAACTCTCCTTTTGTAAATGCCCATCTATTTCGAACGGCAATGGTCACTACTCCCAATAAGAATGCTGTCAGAAATACAAATCCCATAAATTGTTGCTTGCTCAGTAAACCGGAAAATTCAGCCTCATACACTTTCAATGAAGCATCACCAATACCCGTTCCCAAAAAGAGCAGCAGTAACAGCCAGGCTGCGCTAAACGGCTCTCTTAACATTTTTCGCTTGTTCGGAAGAAGCAAAAAGAGTGTTACAAATACCAGGCTAACGCCGATCCATTGCCAGAAGTCAAGATATTCCAGGTACCAAAGTGTTGATAGAAGTACAGGAATAAGCAGAGAGATTCTCATCGCCGCAATGCTGATTCCCACTCCGTTATGAAATACAGATTTGCTGTAGATGAAAAAGTTAGCAATGAAAAAAAACCCGGTAAAAGCAGCCAAAAACAGCGGGCCTGAAATATCAGCAATCTGCAGTTCAGCAAATGAATTTAAGCCTGAAGTTCCAAAAGCAACCGTAAAGGCAACCAAGTAGTTGATGGTAAGAACCCGGATGGTGTCAAAGTTTTTAAACTCAATTACTTTTAACAGATGGGCAATCAGTACGGATGTGGCAGCACATAATACAATGTAAACCCATCCGATCATCTTCCGGCGATGTCTAGCGTAAAGTTTCCGAACGCTTGAATCTCCTGCGGACGATCATGAATTCTGCGGGAGGTGTAATCGACGTTGTTTTCCAGGTGACGAATTAAATCAGACATTTTTGTATTGCGTTGTTTTAGAGCTTCGCCCCAGAAATAATTAAAGATATGATGGCGTTTGTTGCCGTCAATCATACCTGTATAAATTCCCGAACTCTGTCCTGGTCGGTTACTGAACAGAATAACGGAGTTTGGTTGCTCACGAAGCAACTCGTTTGCCGTGCGGTTCAAAAGAGAATTACCGCCATTTCTTATGCGCTCATTTACCACACCCCCGCTGCTTTCAATATACTCTAAATCTACAAACAGGAAGAGCGCTTCAGGTTCGGCCCGACGAAGATCGGTAAACAGATCCGTTAACCGGGTTTCATGCTGAATTTCATCCTCATCCAGGTAGATCATAACGATCTCTTCCCTGCCATCAATCTCCTTGATCGTTGCAAACCCTGTGATATAGACAATAAGTGAACTTGTTTGATCCACTCCCTGCAGCTCATTAGAGAAATCAGCCAGCCCGTTGCTGCCATCTTCAACGATCTCTGATATCTGCTCAGAACCCATTTGAAGCGCAGTTCTCATATAGTGATTGAACAGTTTATGATCCCGTTCAATATACTGGCGCATTCCATGCCTGTTATCAATGGCATTTGTCAAAATCAGTGCTCTGTCGGAGGTATCGCGGGGTTTTAAAATCGGAAGTGAATTTTCAACATCAATTTCGCCGAAAGGAATTTCTGCAAATTCAAAAATCAGAGTGGAAGCCGACTCAATGGCAGCTTTCCACTCAACCGTGCCACTTGATTTTTCGATATATACTTCTGTTTCCTGATACCTGACCCTGTACCAATCCTCTGTATCAGAATCAATAATTTCCAGCAGACTGCCCTCTCCCACCTCTGCAACGATATTGGTAAATGCCGCCTGAGGTGAATTTCTGAGGTTGACAACAGGTTTGGAAACATTGAGAAACGGAGCCAGGAATTTATCCACGGGAACTTGTACCTCCTTACTCATTCCATTGTAGCTGATTTTTATGTCTATAACCGACTCTTTATCTGCAATCTCTCTAAGCCGGGGTTCCAGAGAGGCAAGATTTACATCCAGGGATGTTTGACGAAATTCCAAATCACTTTGGCTGAAAAGCTCCTCCCCTTTATAGGTAACCAGCATATCTGCTACAATATCTGATGCATTTAACGTTCTCAGGGAATCCTGAACAACTTCTACTCCGCTTCGTCTCATTAATTCAGATTCGCCGGTGTAGATGGGGTCACCTGCAGGCTGCATGTTTAGAAAGGAGAGAGCTCCAATAAGCCCACCCGATATATTCAACATCAATTTTTGAGACGTTGTAACAGACGGCAATATGACGCTTGAGTTGGCGGCCAGAAGGGCAAATGCAGTACCGGCAACCCCCAGGGCAACGAAGCCCCATTTGGGCCTGTACTTCTGTACAGTTCTTTCAACTTTAACCCTGAGCGGATACTCTTTCTCCGTGATTGTATAGAGTGAAAATGAGATAACCGGATCATCGGGGGTTGGATCTTTGTCAACCAGAATCACCTTTTTTTGGTCAATAATTTCTGGCTGAGTTCTCTCATCCACTGCAAACTGTTCCGTAACCATCCATCGGCTGGACGTACATGAGACAGCACTGATACAAAACAGTATGATCAAAAATAGACTTCGCATGATCGGGATATCAGAATGAAATTACGGCACCAAATCCAAAGAGATGCCGCAGCTTTAATGAGTCTTCCGTACCGGGCTCAGAAAGCCAGACCGGAATTTCATAACGCAACACGAATCCCCGTGGTTTCCCAAGATAGTCGGGTATATTCAAAGATAAGGAGAATCCGGCACCTGCATCAGCAAAAAGTGTTTTGGGGTCTGCTCCTGTTCCCATCGATCTGCCGGCATCAAAGAAAAGATATGATCTGAAATCCACAAATTCGGATACATAGGGAATTCTGTTAAAGAGGTTTTTTAATGGATTGGGATAGTCGAATTCCGAGTTAAAGGCAAGTATGGAACGAAAGAGCAGCGGATTTACAACGTTTATCTCAGCGCTGTTATCATCGCAGTTTACACATGAATCGTAGGTGTAAGAATCGATATCCTGATATGTGTAGCCCCTTAAATTTGCTCCGCCGGCCAGGTGAAATTTCCCGCTTTCCATCCAGGATTGTGGTATGGTTCCCTTGGCTCTTGTAATGCCCGATCGAATCGTCTCAACGGCTGTTCCGCTGCTGCGGCTGAAAAGATACTCCGGAGCCGTGTTGGATGATGCCGCTCCCGCAAACCCCCGTAATCTCAATCCCCAGCTATCATTAAAATTAATTCTCTGTATAGCAGTAACTGAAGCCGTAGTATAGGTCTCGTCCAGGTATTGAACAGAACCTGTCAGGTTCAGATTGTACCAGCCAAGTGTATTATCACTCTGCAATTCGGCCGACAGCTTAGTGAGCAGCTTATTGTCGTCTGACCATAGAACGGGAAAGGCCGTATACTCGTCATCAAATCTCTTTTCATAAGAGTTAAACACCTTTAATTCTCTGTAGCGGCGTTCATCAAAGCCCTGCTGCCAGCGTTTATTAAAGGCAACCCCCTGAATGTTATATCCGGTACGAACACTGCTAATTAGCTGAATACTGGCTTCACTTCCATATTCAGACCAAGCGGGGATCGGTTCGGTGAAGGAGAGGTAATATGAAACCGGAAGTGAAGGCAACCATGTTCCGACCCAAAATCCGAAATCTAGCCGGTGTGGTCCATCCTCAAAGGTACCGGGTACCTGACCCTTGAGGCGTATGCCCAACCGGATACCGTCTACATCATTATACCAAATATCAGGTGCCGGCAAGATCTCATAGCTTCGCGATTGAGCCTCCGAGCTCCGGGGCACTAAAATCACAAAAAACGCAATAAACAGGGTAGTCAGAATTAGGAAACGAGCCAATCGTCAAGGATTTGGTCAGTAGTTACAATTGTATGTGTTAGCTTTATCAAACGCTTTTGTTCCGGCCACAGTATTTTATCGATCGCCTTTTCTTTCGGCAGCCAGGCAAACTCAGTGTGCTCATTATTCAGCTGTGGTTCATCACTACTGCCTACTTGTATTGCAAATGCAGGAATTTGATGAATTACATCCGTAGAGTGCTCATAAAATGTATTCACGCTGGGTATGGTCCAGAACTTAACCGGTTTCAGGCCGGTCTCCTCACTAAATTCACGAAGAGCTCCCTGCCAATAGGTCTCATTCTCTTTAACCTTGCCGCCTATCATTCGCCATTGATTATGGTAAATTTTACCCATGGCACGCCTGAATAGAAGAAACTCCATAACGTTCTCTACATACCTGTATGGATATACATCGATAAGTTTTTTCTTCTTCATAGCTGATTACCAACCGGATGTAATTCAGTTTTACTCAATGCTTATTGATGAACAAATTTGAAACCCTGAATTTTTTTACCATTTAATGCCTATCCACTCTTCACACTTCATTGAGATGTAAGGCTATGCGCTCACTACAGGCCGCCCCACGCTGATATACGTTAATCCGGCCTCTTTGGCGCGATTTAGATCGTAAAGGTTTCGGCCATCAAAAACCACAGGAGACTTCATTACCTTCTTGAATCTTGCCATATCGGGCCGCCTGAACTCATTCCACTCCGTGCAGATGATAAGTGCATCCACATTATCCAGTACTGAATCGCGATCGTTCATGAACTCGATATTGGCGAGTGTGCGCTTGGTGGCCGCCTTTTTAAACGTATCCATGGCTTCAGGGTCATAAACCTTCAATTTTGCCCCCAGGCCGGCAAGCTCATCTGCTATATAGAGGGAAGGAGCTTCGCGAATATCATCGGTTTCAGGTTTGAAAGACAACCCCCAAATACCGAAGGTTTTTCCATCCAGCTCTCCTTTATAGAATGCTTTCATCTTTTCAACGATGGATACTTTCTGTGTCTCGTTAACTTTCATCACAGAATCGAGTATTCGAAAATTGTAACCGTGTTCACCGGCGGTATGGTGAATAGCCTGCACATCTTTTGGGAAACAGCTGCCCCCATACCCAATACCCGCAAACAGAAATCGTTTGCCGATTCGGGAATCCGTACCGATACCGCGCCGTACGTGATCAACATCTGCTCCCAGTTTCTCACAGACATTGGCAATTTCATTCATGAAAGTGATCTTGGTTGCCAACATGGCATTTGCAGCATATTTGGTGAGTTCCGAACTGCGCTCATCCATAATAATTATGGGGTTACCGCTGCGAACAAATGGTTCGTACAGAGTTGTCATAATGTTGGCAGCTCTCTGGCTCGATGTCCCCACAACAACGCGCTCAGGTTTCATAAAATCTTCAACAGCGGCCCCTTCCCTTAAAAATTCGGGGTTGGAAACCACATCAAATTCATGATCAGTTTTCGCAGATATAGCCTCTCTAACCTTATCTGCTGTGCCTACCGGAACCGTACTCTTATTCACGATTACCCTGTAGCCCGGGTACTTGTTAAAAAGATCTCCAAGCTTATTGGCTACATTAAGTACAAAGCTCAGATCGGCCTCACCGTTGGCACCCGGAGGAGTTGGAAGGCAGAGAAATATTACTTCTGAGGTCTGAAATGTTCCTTCAAGATCTGTTGTGAAATGCAGACGATTTTCCCGGATAGACCGTTCGAAAACACGATTCAGTCCCGGTTCATAGATTGGCACTTCCCCATTTCGCATGAGTTCCACTTTTTTCTCATCGATATCCACGCAATTTACGTCATTGCCGCTGTCTGCAAAACAGGTGCCTGATACTAACCCAACATAACCGGTTCCAACTACTCCTACTTTCATTTATCTATCTTTCAATTTTTTTGATTTCAAGCTCGAGTGTCCCTGCGGGTACATCTACAGTAAAAACATCTCCTATCTCTTTGCCCAGTATAGCTTTACCTATAGGTGAATCAACTGAAATTTTTCCCTTCTTAAAGTCAGCCTCATCTTTTGATACCAGAGTATACTTCACCTCTTTATCCACTTTTTTATTATGAATGGTTACCGTGGACAATAGGTAAGCCTTGGATGTGTCAATATCTTTTTCTTCCAAAATACTGGATATTGCCAGTGTATTTTCCAACTCCGCAATTCTTTTTTCCAGATGGCCCTGGGCCTCCTTGGCAGCATCATACTCGGCATTCTCACTTAAATCACCCTTTGCACGAGCCTCTGATATCTCTTCAGCAATTTCCTTGCGCCCTCTGGTCTTAAGATCTCTTAGTTCTTTGTCTAACTTTTCATATCCTTCTCTGGACAGGTAATTCTTCTTCATAATTCCTTGTTCTATTCAACTTTTTAAAACAGAAAAAGCAGTTAAAAACTGCTATTCCCGCATTTTAATCTGTAACTATTTAATCTATAAAAATAGGGTGTTCAGCACTGTTTCCCAACCTTAATTTTTTAAATCATTTTGAATTAAACCAACAACCGAAAGCTTCTGCTTTTGATTTAACGTAAGTTCGAGTTAAATGTTAATTCATCCCAAAAGCCTTCGAGATTTCTTTTCGCTAATGCGTTCAAAAAATGAGCCCCTTTTAAGGCAGACCTTTGAATGCATTTACTTAGCTCAAACACACGTTTAATTACTAAAAACTATACAACAGCACAACATTGAAAAAAAGAAGCACAAAAGAGATTCTCCAACAAAACCTGAAGCGTTCATCTCCTCTTCGAAGCTCCTTCATTCTCTGGCTGCACGATATTCGAAGCCTTCATAATGTAGGTGCCGCTTTTCGATCAGCAGATGCTTTTGGCATTAAAGAGGTCTGGCTTTCGGGTTATACTCCAATACCACCACGCGCAGAAATTACAAAGACGGCTATCGGTGCAGAAGAACATGTGCCCTGGAAACAGATTAAAGACATTAAAAAGGCAGTAAGTGAATTGAAGAGTAATGGATACATGATCGTAGGGCTTGAACAGACAGTGAATAGCAAAATGATTCATGAATACGTACCCCGATCACCAAAAATCTGTCTCGTTCTGGGGAATGAAGTAACCGGGATAAGTACTGAGATGTTGCCCGATATCGACGAGGCTGTTGAAATACCACAGTTTGGAATGAAGCATTCACTGAACGTATCCGTTGCAGCAGGTGTGGCACTGTATGCTTTTTTCCATATTTTCAACGACCAAAACCTTCAATCTTGATTGCCAACAGGAAAGTTGGGTATCATATTGGTAACTTACGCCACTGTATTGTAATTTCAGCCGCTCGAAACAAGTAAGTAAATTTTTTATGGCCAAACGAATTTTAGTTACCTCCGCACTACCCTATGCCAATGGCCCGATACACCTTGGCCACCTTGCCGGCGCTTATCTGCCCTCAGATCTGTATACCCGTTTCCAGAGACTCAAGGGCCGCGATATTATCCACATTTGCGGATCGGATGAACACGGTGTACCTATTACCATAGCAGCTGAACGTGAAGGTGTTACTCCAAAAGAGATTGTTGACCGCTACCACGAGTGGAATAAAAAAGTGTTTGAAGAGTTCGGAATTCATTTCGATTACTACGGCCGAACCAGCTCAAAAACACACAAAGAGACCTCACAAGATTTTTTTTTAAAACTTTATGAACAGGGCCTGTTCAAAAAAAAGAGCCAGGAACAGCTTTATGATGAAGAGACCGATATGTTTCTTCCCGACAGATACGTAAAAGGTATCTGTCCGCATTGCAGTCACCCTGAAGCTTATGGCGACCAGTGTGAAAAATGCGGTACTTCCCTTTCTCCTACCGACCTGATCGATCCTGTGAGCTCCATTACCGGCAATAAACCCATAATTAAAACAACAGAGCACTGGTTTATTCCATTGGGAGATTTTCAGGAAAAGCTTGAAAACTGGATTGATACTCGCAATAACTGGAAACCCAATGTAGTTGGACAGTGCAAAAGCTGGCTCAAAAGCGGTCTTGGCGACAGAGCCGTTACCCGCGACCTTACCTGGGGGGTGCCCGTGCCCCTGCCCGACGCTGAAGGGAAAGTGCTTTATGTATGGTTTGATGCTCCCATCGGCTACATCTCGGCCACCAAAGAGTGGGCTGAAGAGAGAGGTGAGCCTGATCTCTGGAAAACCTACTGGCAGGATGAAGAGACCTCGCTGATCCATTTTATCGGGAAAGACAACATCGTTTTTCACTGTATTATGTTTCCGGCAATGCTGATGCAGCACGGCGATTATGTTCTGCCTGGAAATGTGCCGGCCAATGAATTTTTGAACCTTGAAGGCCAAAAGCTTTCGACATCGAAAGGCTGGGCTGTTTGGTTACACGAGTACCTGGAGGAGTTTGAGCCGGACCTGCTGCGCTATGTATTAGGCTCTACCCTTCCCGAGGCTAAAGACTCTGACTTCTCATGGAAAGATTTTCAAATCAGGGTAAACAGTGAGCTTGCCGATGTTTTAGGCAACTTTGTATTTCGAACCCTCAGCTTTACCGAGCGCTTTTTTGAGGGAGCTGTTCCAACCCTGTCCAACCCTACAGAGCTTGATTTGAAAACTCTGAATGAGATCATTCAGCAGAAAGCGATCATAGAAAAAGCGTACACTTCATTTAAATTTAAAGAAGCTATTGCCGAAACGATGAATCTTGCACGCATCGGCAACCGTTTCTTTACCGAAACGGAGCCCTGGAAAACCCGGAAAGATAACCCGGAAGCGTGTGGAAATACACTGTATATTTGTGTGCAAATATCAGCTGCTCTCTCACTGCTATTCCAGCCGGTTTTGCCTGCTAAAATGGCGACTCTGCGAAACCAGCTGGGGCTGCCCGATACACTTTCCTGGGATCGGATCTCAAACGATTTGGTTCCCGCAGGGCAATTGATAAGACAGGGTGAAATACTTTTTGAAAAAATTGAGGATGAAGTCGTTGAAAACCAGGTACAGATTTTGAAAGACAGAGCTGCGTTATCAACCCCGCAAGCGAAGAATTATCCTCCGCTGAAAAAGGTGATTCCGTTTGATAACTTTGCATCTCTTGATCTGAGAGCAGGAGTTATTATTGCTGCTCAAAACGTAAAGAAATCTAAAAAATTGATTCAGATAACTGTTGACCTGGGGTTTGAAAAAAGAACAATTCTTTCAGGTATTGCAGAGTTTTTCAAAGCTGAAGAGATTATCGGCCGGAGCGTAGCTGTGGTTGCAAACCTTGCACCAAAAAAACTTATGGGTATAGAAAGCAACGGAATGATTTTAATGGGGGAAGACAGTGAAGGAGAGCTTCACTTCGTTGAAACTGATGCAGAACCCGGCAGCCCAATTACCTGAGTTGTATAATGAAGAGAAGTTTTACTAAAGAATATCCCGGTTGTAGAGTCACAGAAAGTGCTACTTTTTTCTGCATTTACTGCCCAAATGCAACCTCCATGAAGTGCATCCTGTTTGATAATTACAATGATTCAGACGGTGAGAATTACTCTATGCAGATGGATGCCAATGGTTACTGGCATGTTTCGGTCCAGGGCAGTAAAACGGGGAAATGGTATGGCTACAAAGCCGAATTCGAAGATCCCGAACAGAAGATAGATACACCCTACAAGGATTACGTTTTTGCCGATCCATACAGTAAGCACGTAACCGTTAAAAACAACTACAGGCAAGAAGCCAAAACCTACATAGTTGATGAAGATTATGATTGGGAGGGCGATACCCATCAATTTCCTGACGACCCAAGAGATCTCATCATATATGAAACCCATATCAAGGATTTAACGGCTCACCCAAGCAGCAAATCTGAGGGATTGGGGTACTATCAAAAATTTATTTCGAAAGATCAAAAAGGCGGCATCAACTACCTGAAAAAACTTGGAGTGAATTGTGTAGAGTTTTTGCCACTCCATAAATTCCCGCCCATAGAACCCCCATTTGGCAAACAAACTAAAGAGGGCTTTCTGAATACATGGAATGTGTATTCGACGAACTATTGGGGGTACATGACCTCTTTTTTCTTTTCCCCTGAATCGTCTTTTGCTTCAGATTTCAGCCATCGCTTTTCAGGAAAAACCACCGCAGCGATCTCCGAATTCAAGGATGTGGTTAAATCCCTTCACAGTGAGGGAATCTCTGTTATCATGGATGTTGTTTATAATCATACCTCTCTTTTTGATGTAAACCCACTTACTCATCTTTGCCCCGATGAATACCTGAGAACAGATGAAAAAGGACAATTAATGAACAGAAGCGGTACAGGCAATGAGTATCGTCCTGAGAACCCTGTGGCGCGTCAATTAATCATCGATTCTCTTTTCCATTGGATGGATGAATATCATATTGACGGTTTTCGGTTTGACCTTGCCGCACTCCTGGATAGAGATACCTGGGATGAGATTCGCAATCAAATTCATAAAAAATACCCCAAAGCAGTTTTGATTGCAGAGCCTTGGGGTGGATACTATTCACCGCACCACTTCTCAAATCACGACTGGGCCTCCTGGAACGACAGGATAAGGAACAGCATCAAGGGCTCCGATCCTATTCACGACAAAGGTTTTATCTTCTCCGATTGGCAGCACGAAACCAGGAGAGAACGGCTTGAAAATATTGTAAAGGGCACCCTTAATCACGGTGAGGGCGGGCTCTATAACACTTCAAAACACAGCGTGAACTATCTTGAAAGTCACGATGGATACACGCTGGGCGATTTTATTCGAATTGGATTAAACCCGGAGTTGAGTGATCAAAAAATTTCCAATCGTGAAGAACACACAAAACTGAATGATACTGAGCTTAAAGTTTCGAAATTAGCAGCTCTCACTCTATTTACCACCCAGGGCATTACCATGATTCATAGCGGACAAGAGTTTGCCCGCTCAAAGGTGATCGCAAAAACACCCTGTCCTGAACCCGACGAGGGCATAATGGATCATAACAGCTATCAAAAAGATAATGAGACGAACTGGATAAATTTTAATGATGTAAAAATCAATTCGGCCTTATATGAGTATTACCGTGCACTGATTAAGATCAGGCTTAACTCACCGGCTTTACGAAAATGTGATCCGGAAGATATCTGTTTTGATTATTATGGAAATCCATTGGTGTTAAGTTATTACATTAGCGGTGAATCAGCCGGTGACCTTTATGATTACTACATCATCCTTAATGGAACAGCAACTGAAACCACACATTGCAACCTGCCGGGAGGCACATGGGAGCTGTTGGTAAATAATTTTATTGCATCATCTCAAACGATTGATATTTTAAGCGAATCTATAAATGTAGAACCAAAAAGCGGAATCTTGCTCAGAAAGTTGCGACATTGAGCTTTAGCAAATATTTTACCGCCACTTTAATAACCAACCATTAAATAAAATAAAATTGGCAATTACACCAACTTCAAAGCGTGGTACATGGAATACCAAATTAGGATTTATTTTAGCCGCTGCCGGGTCTGCAGTCGGGCTTGGAAATATCTGGGGTTTTCCGACCCAGGTAGCTGATAATGGCGGTGCTGCTTTTATATTAATCTACCTGCTCTGTTGTCTTATAGTCGGGTT
>SKRK01000237.1 GCA_007118525.1 Balneolaceae bacterium | reverse complement strand
ATACAACATCCCTGTCTATTTCGGGGGAACACTCTTTGAGGCTTATGTTCTTAGAGATCAACTTGATGCATATGTTGAGCTTCTGAAGAGGTATGAATTACAGTACGCTGAGGTATCGAATGGTACAATTTGGCTGTCAGAAAATAAAAAACTTGATATCATAAGCAAGCTGAGTGAACAGTTCACGATTTTCTCTGAAGTAGGCAGTAAAAATCCGGACGATATCATCCCGCCCTATAAGTGGGTGAAAATGATTAACAATGAGCTGGAAGCCGGTGCCTGGAAAGTGATATGTGAAGCCCGTGAAAGCGGTACAGTTGGTGTCTTCAGGCCAAACGGTGAAGTTCGATCAGGCCTGATTGATGAAATCACGGACCAGATCTCTCCGGACAAACTGCTTTTTGAGGCGCCTCAGAAAGAACAGCAGGTCTGGTTTATCAAAAAATTTGGAAGCAATGTGAATTTGGGCAACATCCAGCCTTCAGAGGTGATCTCAGTGGAAACCCTTCGTTTGGGTTTGCGCAGCGATACACTTTTCGATTTTTATTCCATCGACGACGAAGAAATTAAAAATCTTTATTCAAACAACGGAAACGCCGGCTTTTCTCACGAGATAAAATAAGTAAACTGCACATAATACTATTATGAAAATATTGTACGCCGCTGCCGAAATCGCACCTTTTGCAAGAATGACGCATACAGCCGATCTTCTTCGCTTTTTACCCGCTTCGCTGCAAGACCAAGGTTTTGAAATCAGGATTCTGCTCCCTAAATATGGTACAATTAACGACAGGAGAAACCGTCTTCATGAAGTGATCAGGCTTTCAGGTATTGAAGTGGAAGTTGGTGAGAATGTGGAGAGCATGAAGATTAAAGTGGCAAGTATTCCGAATGCCAAACTTCAGGTCTATTTTCTCGATAATGACAAATATTTCAAGAGAAAGGGCATGTTTACTAATCCCAAAACAGAAACTTTCTATGAAGATAACGACGAAAGAGTTGCTTTCTACAATAAAGGAGTACTGGAAACAGTTATCAGTCTCGGATGGGAACCGGATATTATCCACTGCCACGACTGGCCGGCCGGATTGATTCCGTTGCTTGTGAAGACGAAGTACAAAGACGAAGAGATTTTTAAAAATACGCAGATCGTTTATAATCTGCACCATCCGGAAAATAAAGGTCATTTTGATGGAACCGGCATTTTAGACCTGCTTGGTCTGCCGGATGATGTTGACAAAGAATCGTTACTGATAGATGGAAAAGTTGATCTTTTACAAGTTGGACTGAAATACAGTGATCACGTTGTGACAGGTAATCATTTGACAGATCAGTTCGATAACCTATTTGAAGAATTGAAAATTAAACCTACAAAAATTCAGGGTTCGCCCGAAGATGTATCTAAAAAATTTACTGAATACTACCGGAAGATCACCGGAAATAATGACTGATCAATTTAAAGCTAAATCAATCCACTCTTCCGGTATGAAGCTTGCTCGAAATGGCAGCCGATTTTCAATCGCTGCCATTCTTCTGTCGTTTTTGGTTATTGCAGGCTGCGACTCATCCGGATCGGTAGGCGAAGGATTAGGCCCCGATGATAGCGAAATCCAAAAGAGCGTTGTTGAACCGGATACTTTTGAGGGTATCACCTCAAATACATTTTCGGGGCGTTTACAGCATTCAGCCATGGGGTCTTTTGATGACCCGCTATATGGCAACCTGAATGCAGTAACACTCTTGAAACCCTCTATATCAAGGGCACAGATTGATACTATTCGTCCGGGTGATACAATGACTCTTATGCTCTCATTAAGCTCAAATATTTATGGCGATGAACTAGCCATTTCTGAGTTTGAAATTTTTGAAGCAGGGCAGGTTTGGAGAGGCAATGAATTAAGATATAATAGCGAGATCTCAGTAGATTTCTCAAGCAAGGTGGGTGAATTCCAGGTTACAGATGAGGATAGTCTGGAGGTTGAACTGAACCCGGCCTGGGTTGAAAAGCTAAGAACTTTTTACAATGAACCGGCCGAGATACGCGACTCACTTTACGTAAATAATTTCCCGGGTCTTGCCATTGTTCCATCAGGTGGCAATCAAAACATCCGCTTTATACGGCATTCGCGTGAAGATGAAGACAGCCCGCTTGTAACCCGATTTTTAGTGTACCCGGCAGAAGAGGGGTTTGACAACGGTGATGAAGAAGAAGATCCTGTTGGAAACCGTCTGGATCTGAGGGATTGGGGTTCATCCGTTACCAGAACTGATGAAGCTGCATCAACTGATGGTTTGGCGATACATAACATCGACAGAGTGCTGAAAATTGATTTTGATTTACCGACTGAGGAGCTTAGAAACAGGAATATTACCAATGCAACTCTGGTGTTGACCCTTAGGAAGGATATTGAAGAGTTGTTTCCGGAAATAAACAGGCCGCAGCCTCGATCTATTCGAGGGCACTCATTTCAAGTTGAGCCCTCAGATTTGCCTGCAGAGCTCTTCACTACCCCTTCGCGTTTTGGCAGTTCGATTGATGAAGATGAAAATACATTTTCCATTAATCTAACCCAGTACGTATTGAATAAGGTTTTTGGAGAGAGAGGAGAGGGGCCGATTTACATTTCACTGGAGGCGGTAAACGGTATTTTCTATTCCGCACAGTTTTATGATGAAAATGCGATAGAGAGTCGAAGACCAAGAATTGTAATTACATCTTTTGAATAAGTTATGACCATGAAATTAATTCAAATCACAACTATACTTCTGCTGAGCGCTATGTTTGCAGGAAAAGCGAATGCTCAGGAGACAGATCTTGCGAAATCAGGTTCATTTTACTCTGTATTTGGATTTGGAAATCCTGTTGATGCAACATCAGCATATTCCCAAGGCATGGGCTTGACCGGAGTTTCTAATTACACCAATTTATCACCCAGTATATCAAACCCGGCTCATTGGGGTCTTGTTGGATATACTCAGGGGTCAATCTCAGCTAGTCTCAACAATTACAGGGCAAGTGATGCTGTCTCATCAGCAAGAGGATCTCTTTTGGCTGTGCAGAATTTTCAGGTTGTGTTTCCACTGATGAGAAATGAATTGGGAATTTCAGCCTCATTTACGCCGGTTACACGATCCGATTTCCAGGTATTTAACGAAGGGTCTTTCGACCCGATTGATGGATTAAATTTAGATCCTATTCAGTATATATCCAACACACTGGGTTCTGGTGGAGTTAATCGCTTTGAAGTTGGTGCCGGGTACAGAGTGGCCAGCTGGCTGGCAGTTGGGTATGCATTTTCTGCAAACATTCTCTCGCAACAACAAGAAAACACATTAGGATTTTCAAATCCGAATTATAGCAGTACTGTTACAAATCGAAATATTCAGGGGTATGGTTTTGGCAACCGATTCGGGATCTTTTTAAATAAAGGAAGTGTTTTACGAAATAATGATCAAATTGCAATGGGGGCTACACTTAGTTTGCCTGTTTCTATTGATGGAGAAAGGTCAATAAACACATTCAGGGTTGTTGAAAATTCCAGAACACTGATTCAATTAGATGAGGATTCTCCGGATCGCGACGGAAGAGTTCAGTTGCCATTGGAATTTAATATCGGTCTTACGTATAATTTAAGTCGGTTTGTTAACGTTAGTACTGAGTTAATGTATCAGGATTGGGGTAATGCAGAGTATAGCTTTAGTTCAACACAAGAATCATATTTTAAAGAAAGAGTTAGGGCGGGCCTCGGAGTGCAATATCATCCTTATCGCGCTGAACAGGCAGCGGGCTTCCTCTCAAATTTTAAATATGGACTGGGCACAAGTTACGATACCGGGCATTTAGCAATTAATGGTGAAGATATTGAAACCCTGTTTTTAAACGCAGGTATCGGTTTAATCTCCCGAAGGGCAGCATCATCAATTGATTTAAATTTCCATTATGGAATTCGGGGAACTCAATCCTCTAATTTGGTAAAAGAGAATATATGGGGCTTTACACTATCACTGAATTTGGCTGAATACATGTTTGTACGACCACAATTTCAGTAATAGGGAACACTTTATATATTATTTGATATATATTATTTGATTTAAGTCTGAAACCAACAGAATAAAAATGAAAACGTACATAGTAGCTATCTTATTAATTTTTGCCTACTCATCAGAGGCTTTTTCTCAAAGTGAACCTCCTTATGGTATGAGTGAGATTCAGGCATACTCCATTTTTTATGAGAACTACAGAACCGGCAATTATGATATGGCTCTGCAGTTTGGGAAATGGATGCTTGAGAAGAAACCAATGGAGATCCCCGGCGCAAACCGGTTTAGTCTTCCCCGTCAGTTCGAACGTATGATCAATGTATACGCAGAACTATCCAAACAGGAAACTGACCCAACTATGCGTTCTGCATATATTGATACAGCATTGGCTGTATATGATGATGCATTCGCCACGTTTGATGAAGAGACTATAGATTTCTATGTATGGCACTTTAACAGGGGCCGGTTTTATCAGGAAAATCAAAGCCAGATCCGTGGCGGTATGGATAAAGCTTATGAGGATTATGAAAAAGCATTCGAACTTGACAGAGAGCGCCTGACAAAAGCAGGAGACGGCTATTATATTCAGATTCTTCTTGCTTATTATGTATCACAGAACGAAAGGGAAAAAGCTTTAGAGATGATTGAAAAGGCGGAACCTTATGCCGGCTCCTCTCTGCAGCAAAACTTTGAAGATGTTCGGGATGGCTTATTTACGGATCCGGCTGAACGAATCGCATTTCTTGAGTCACGACTGGAGAATAATCCGGGTGATGAGGCCCTTTTAACCGAAATAGCTTCAATCTATGAAGACCAGGGCAACAGAGGAAAAGCAATTGAATATGCCCGTAAACTTTATGAAAGCAGCAAGACATACGAAAATGCGAGACGACTGGCTGCATATGCTCAATCAGATGCCCAATACTCGACAGCAATCCGGTATTTGAGAGAAGCTCTCGAGCTCACAGATGATAACACACAGAAGAGAAATCTCAATCTTGAAATTGCTGAGACGTATCAAAATGAAGGCAACCTGCAAACTGCAAGACAGTATGCGCGTGCGGCAAGCCAGCTCGATAGAAACTGGGGTCAGCCATATTTGAGAATTGCTTCTATATATGCTGCAGCGGTTTCCCAGTGTACTTCCGGTCGTCAGATAGATCGCGACGACAGAACAGTGTACTGGTTGGTGCTCGACTATCTGGACAGGGCAAGAAGCGCGGATCCTTCTGTTGCAAGCACGGTTCAGAGGCAGTATAGAACCTATGAGCCTGTTCTTCCTTCGTCAGAAGATAAATTTTTCAGAGGATGGGATACAGGTGATGAAATAAGGATCGGAAGCAATATTTCTGAATGTTACGCATGGATTGACGAAACAACGAAAGTACGTTAATTTTTGATAACCAATTTCCTTCCTTATCTTGTTAAATAAAGTGATGCCCGAATGGACGTCACTTTCTCCATTCTTCGATTTTGCAACTCAGCAGAATTCTGCGCTCTTCTAATTACAGACAACAACATTTACCAACAAGCCGAAGAACAAATATTACTAATTAAAAAAATGGTACATGGCACGCTCACGAAAAAATAAAGGCCGGGTTAAACCAAAAGGGAAAAGTAAGGGAAGTAAAAAAACCGGTTTTGTACCCCAGTTTCATCATAATCAACAAACCAGAATTGGGGGTCGCTATAACGGCATTCTTGAGATTACTCAAAAGGGATACGGTTTTATTCGAAGAATCGATTTTGAATTCAGTTTTGATCCAAAAGATCCGTTTTTAAAACCTGAAGAGGTGAAACATCATGATTTGAGATCCGGGTTGGTTCTTGAAGGTGAATTCGAGCAGGATCAAAGTGGTAACCGTCATGTACACTCAATAGAGAGAATAAACGGTAAACCGGCAGAGCAGTGGCAGAGGGTGAGCCGATTCGAATTGCAAACACCCATCATGCCCAATGAATATATTAAACTGGGCTACCAGGCTGATGATATCGAGCTAAGGGTTATAGACCTTGTAACACCCATAGGACGCGGGCAGCGGGCACTGATAGTAGCACCACCCAGAACAGGTAAAACTGTTCTTCTGAAGAAAATTGCTCGCAGCTTAACTGAAAATCATCCCGACATTCACACCGGAATACTACTTGTTGATGAGCGACCGGAAGAGGTTACCGATTTTTTGCGCTCAACCAATGCTGAAGTATTTGCATCTTCGAACGATAAGCCAACCGAAAGCCATGTGCGTATTTCAGAAATGGCCCTGGGTTATGTGAAAAGAAAAGCAGAGTATGGCCAACATGCTGTTCTGTTGATCGATTCACTTACACGGCTCGGGCGTGCCTACAATGCGGCACAATCAAACAGCGGGCGTACGCTCTCGGGTGGTCTTGATATCAGGGCATTGGAGATACCGAAAAAGATTTTTGGGTCTGCACGAAAAATTGAAGGCGGCGGCTCACTAACCATTATCGCTACCTGCCTGATCGAAACCAACTCTCGAATGGATGATCTGATCTTTGAAGAGTTTAAGGGTACTGGAAATATGGAGCTTGTTCTGGATAGAGATATCGCAAACGACAGAATTTATCCTGCTATTAACATTGCGGCTTCAGGAACCCGAAATGAGGATAAATTTATTACCGATTCACTTGAAGAGAGAAACATGGTTCGCAGGTTCCTGCTCAAGAAATCGCCCAAAGAGTCGATGCAAATGCTGCTGCAGGTAATGAAGAGAACCGAAAGTAACGAGGAACTCTTTAAGCAGATAGCAGCAACAATCTGATAGGATAAGATCTGAATAACAAACTCACACAAAATTAGTTGTGAGCTCCGGGCAGAGCTAAACACCACGAAGTGCTATGTGGATTAATATTCAGGTAATGTGGGATCAATCTTTTTGGCCCATTCATTAATGCCGCCTTTCAGATTAAACGCTTTTTTGTAACCGTTCTCGAGCAGCATTTTTGCAGCATTTGCCGATCGGTTTCCTGACCGGCACATGACGATGATCTCTTCATCCTTTTCTAATTCATTTAACCGGTTTTTGAGTTCATCCATGGGGATTCGGGTGGTGCCCTCAAGATCAGACATAAAGTACTCATGCGGTTCCCTGACATCAAGCAGGGTGAACGGCTCACTATTCTCAATTTTACTTTTAAGTTCTTCTACAGTTAACTCATCCATAGTTTAAGGTTATTCAAATCAGGATTGATATCGGTCTAATTTAAACTGGCGGCCAAGGTAAAGTTTTTTCGCCTCCTCATCTTCTGCCAGCTGTTCAGCAGTACCCTCGCGCAGTATTTTCCCTTCAAACATCAGGTAGGCGCGATCGGTAATTGCAAGGGTCTCGTGCACATTATGATCGGTTATAAAAATACCAATGTTGCGATGCTTCAAATCGGCCACAATTTGCTGAATATCTTCAACAGCAATGGGATCTACCCCGGCAAAAGGTTCATCAAGCAGAATAAATTTAGGGTCTGTTACCAATGCCCGCGCAATTTCAGTTCTGCGGCGTTCACCACCCGAAAGGCTGTATCCTTTATTGTTTACCACCTTTTCCAGGCCAAACTCTTCAATCAGTTGATCTACCCGCTCATTCAGCTCTTTTTTTGGAACAGAGTGGAACTCCAGTACGGCCTGCAAATTTTGCCGAACAGTAAGGTTTCGAAAAACACTGGCCTCCTGGGCCAGGTAGCCGATACCCATGCGTGCCCGCTGGTACATCGGCTTGCGGGTGATGTTCTTGTCATTCAGAAAAACCTTGCCTGAATTGGGTTTTACTATACCCGTAAACATATAAAAGGTGGTGGTTTTACCTGCGCCATTGGGCCCCAGAAGGCCAACTATTTCCCCCTGATTCACATTTATTGACACGTGATCTACAACAACTCTCTTGCGGTAGCTCTTAACGAGTTCCTTACAGTGAAGTTTTAATAAATTGTTTTGAATTTCACTCATTTGAAATTGTAAGATCCAATTTGTTCGATACAGGCTTTGGCAAGTTTGATGCCGGCTTCAACGTCAGATATCGCACAGGTCTCGGCCGTACTGTGGATATACCTGACAGGACAGGAGATAGAGCTTACATGGCTGCCTATACCCATCAGGTATTGCATTGCCGATGTGTCTGTACCGCCTGCAGTCAATACTTCCCGCTGGTATGGAATAGATTCAGCATTAGCCAGTTTCTCAAGGTAGCTAACGAGTGAAGGGGTGCAGATAATACTTTTGTCCATCACTTTTATGCCAATGCCTTCTCCTAAAAGAGTGCATTTGTCGTGATCGCTTACTCCGGGCACATCATTGGCAAGCGTAACATCAAGCGCAAGGCCAATTTCCGGCTGCACAGCTTGTGCAGCTACCCTTGCTCCCCGTATTCCCACCTCTTCCTGCACGGTAAATACACCATAAAAATCAGAATTGACGCTCTCAGCTTGTTTAAGTGCTTCTACTAGAATATAAACCGATATGCGATTGTCAAGAGATTTGGAGGTAATGCAATCTCCCATTTTAACAAGATCTTTGTCTCGTGTAATCGGGGTGCCATTGGGAACCAGCTCTTTAAGCTTGTCTGCTTTCAGGCCGGCATCAATAAAAAGATCACTCAGTTTTGATTTGGATTTCTTTTCAGTGTCTGACTGTATGTGGATCGGTTTGGAGCCAATAACCCCGGTCAGGGTCTCATTTCCATGAATCCGAACGCGCTGTGTGATCAGGGTCTCTGCATCAAAACCACCAAGCGTGGAGAAGCGGATAAAGCCGTCACTGTCCACATTTGTTGAGATAAGAGAAATTTCATCCAGGTGAGCCGCTGCCATTACCTTAGGCCCGTTCCCCTTCTTTCTGACAATCAGGTTGCCCATTCGGTCAACGGATAACTCATCAACATGATCTTTTAAAATGGATATGATGAGGTCGCGAACAGGCTGTTCATGGCCCGGTGCACCCGGTGCGTCAACGATTCTCTTCAAAAGATCTATGTCCATCACTATGCGAGTTGTAGCCTGTTAAAGACAGAATCGAAGAATAATTTACCATCTCCGCTGCCCAGAACATCTTCCATAGCCCGTTCAGGATGCGGCATCATTCCCAGTACGTTTCCGTCAACATTGGTAATGCCTGCAATGGATGAAACTGAGCCGTTGATGTTAGACTCTTTAGTGATGTTTCCATCTTTGTCGCAATAGCGAAAAGCGATTTGGTCATTCTGTTCAAGTTCATTAAGCCCCTTCTCTTCGATATAATAGTTGCCTTCGCCGTGCGAAACGGGAACTTCCAATACCTGGCCCTTTTCCATCGATCCGGTAAATGGAGAGCGTGTGCTCTCTACACGAATATGGACCTGTTTACAGATAAACCTGAGTTTTTCGTTGTGAAGCATGGCGCCGGGCAGAAGCCCCGCTTCCAGAAGGATCTGAAAACCGTTACAAATTCCAAGAACGGGATTCCCCTTTTTGGCATATTCCACAACGGAGTTCATGATTGGAGAAAACCTGGCGATGGCGCCAGATCTCAGATAGTCTCCGTAAGAGAATCCGCCCGGAACAATAAGCAGATCTACATTGCTGAGATCACTCTCTTTATGCCATAAGAACGTGGTTTCTGCATTCATGACATGTTTCATGGCATGATAGGCATCATGATCACAATTTGAACCCGGGAAAACAATAACTCCTATATTTTTTGACACGGTTTTAACCTTTTATTTCTGTAATAAGTTGAATTTCCTGCAGAACAGAGTTGATTTTAAGACACTCCTCAAAGCTGCCCTCAAAAACCAGGGCTTTCCCATCGTTATGAACCTTCAGGGTCAGCTCTTCGGCCCTTGCAAGGGTACAGCCCAGCGCCTTAAGCAGCTGGTTGATCACTTCATCGAATGTATGAATATCATCATCATAGAGAATAAGTTTCCATGGAGTATCAACGGATTCCTCCTCTTCGATTTGATCAAGCACTTCAACTTCAGGTGTTTTGGCAGGCTCTGATTCTGCCTGCATCACCGTCATATAAGTTCTTGCCAAGAGCATCAGAGAATTAATTTTTTTCAATTTCTATTTGAAAATCTTCCATCACTTCGTTTGCAAGCAGCTTACTGCATGCTGTGTTTGCAAGTTCATAGGCCTCTTTCTCGGTATCGGCCCGGATGTCCATCTCAATGAACTTGCCTATTCGGACATCGTTTATATTGTTTAAGCCTAAATTATGCAGTGCATGGTGCGCAGCTTTTCCTTTTGGGTCAAGGATAGATTTGCGAAGAGTGACGTTTATTTTTGCTTTATACATGCTTCGGTTTCACTGTTTTTGGATAGCCCGTAAGTTAACCTTTCTGTGCGTCAGCCGCTACCTGTTGTTCGATATACCCAACAGCGTTATCCATGCTGTTTGATTGCATATCGATCCAGTCGATGAAGTTCCAGCGGCGCAGCCATGTTAACTGCCGCTTGGCATAGCGGCGCGTGGCAGTTTTTATATCTTTTACCATCTGTTCGTGAGATATTTCATCGTTCAGGTACTGAATGGCCTGTTTATAGCCAACGGTTTGGAGCGACTGAATATTTGGGCTGTAACCCCGGTTAAGTATTTCACGGGTCTCCTCAACCAGTCCCTGGTTTATCATATTGTCAGTTCGCTGTTCAATTCGTTTGTGGAGCTCTTTCCTGGGGTGATGAAGTCCAAAAAAACAGTACTCTTTTGGGAGGGTTACTTTCCGGTTAGTATGGAAGCTGCTGAAAGGCGTGTTAGTCTGCATCCACACGTCCAGCGCGCGGATAATTCTCTGCCGGTTCATTCCATCCATCGACTGTGCGTATTCAGGATCACGCTGTCTCAGCTCCCGGTAAAGCGTCTGAACGCCCTCATCATCTGCTCTCCTGTTCAGCAGCCTGATGTTGTCGGGATTTGATGAAGGAATATCATCCAGCGGGTGAATCAGCGATTGGAGATGCAGGGTACTTCCACCGCAAAAGATAACTCTATTGTCCCGGCTCTCTATCTCAGCAGTATACTTTTCAGCGCGCATTAAAAACGCTGCTGCAGAGTCTTTTTCCCTCAGGTCAAGTATTGAGACGTTATGATGTGGCACGCGCGCAAGCTCTGCCTGAGTTGGTTTGGCCGTGCCGATATCGAGCAGTTTGTAACACTGTCTCGAATCAACTGAAACGATTTCACCACCTATGCGTTGAGCCAATAAAACAGCCAAAGAACTTTTTCCAGAAGCGGTAGCGCCGGCAATGATGATGCGTTTCTTCATGTGTAAGAAAGATAAGTTAAAATTAAATAGACGGAAGTGAAATGTGAGACTACACAGGCAAAATTTTTAATCCTCCCTGGATGAGCCTGTTTGTAAATAAAATCGGTTCACTTTTTCCTTCCTGCTTCTTCACTTTTAATGTTGCGGTAAGAAGCAGGATTTGTTAGTATAAGTTGTCTTTAAAAGAGGCGAAAAATCGATAAGTGAGACCCTTCAGACACACAAAATATTGATCTTTGATTATGAAATTTAATGTATCCAGCAGTGACTTAAACCAGGGGCTATCAGCTGTAATTGGAGCCGTTCCGAGCAAGGCAACCCTGCCCATACTTGAAACTATTCTGTTTGAATCGGAAGAGGGACGTTTAAAACTGACGGCAACCGATCTTGAGATATCCATTATAGAATATATAGAAGCGGATATTGAAGAGGAAGGGGCCGTAGCAATACCTGCAAAGCGCCTGCTGGAAACTCTTCGGCAACTGCCCGACATTTCCGTCTTTTTTGAGGTAGATACCAATCAAAATGTGCGGTTCAAAACGGATAAGGGAAATTACAAACTGGTTGGCGAAGAGGCAGATGAATTCCCGGCAGTTCCTGATATGAATAAAGGGCTGACGCTTTCAACCGATACCAAATTGATTCAGAAGGCGATCGGAAAGACCATGTTTGCTGTTTCAACTGATGATCTGCGCCCGGCCATGATGGGGGTCTATTTTGACATAAGTGCTACGGAGAGCAAGTTTGTAGCCACCGATGGACACCGGCTGGTTCGCTTTGTAAACAAAAACCTCACATCAGAGCAGCCTCTCAGCTTTATCGTGCCCGACAAGGCGCTTAACCTGGTCTCTAAAGCCCTCGACGGCGTTAACTGTGATCTTACAGTGTCTGAAGATCACGCGCAGTTTAAGAGCGATAATACGATCGTCATAACTCGACTGATTAACGAGCAGTACCCCAACTATGAATCAGTCATTCCAAGAGACAACGACAAGCAGCTATTGATCGATAAGAACCAAATGCTGGCAACAGTTCGGCGAGTTTCTGTTTTTTCAAGCAGCACAACACGCCAGATACGTCTTCAAATGGGCAGCGACAAACTCACTATCCGCGCCGAAGATCTGGATATGAGCAGTGAAGCGAAAGAGACCATCTCCTGCGACTATGCGTCGGGAGAGATGGAGATTGGCTTTAATGCAAAATACCTGGCTGATGTTCTGAGTAATGTGGATGGGGAGGAGGCAGCATTTGAGTTTTCAACACCAAACCGTGCCGGCATCGTAAAGCCGGCTGTAGAGGAAGACGGCGAAGAGATGTTAATGCTCGTGATGCCGGTTATGCTAAATAGCTATGCATAAAGCATGTCATCAATCATCACACTTACAACAGACTTCGGACTGCAAGATCACTATGTAAGTGTTATGAAGGCGGTAATTCTGGGTATCAGCCCGGATGTTCGCCTTGTAGATGTATCTCACCAAATTCCGCCTCAGGATATTATGGCCGGTGCCTGGGTATTGCGAAATGCTTCCATGCACTTTCCTGCCGGTACCGTACACCTTGTGGTTGTAGACCCCGGTGTGGGTACCCGGAGAGATCCGGTTGTAATGCGCATAAATAACCAGCTGTTTGTTGGCCCGGATAACGGTATTTTTTCACTGATCGCGGATGAATTTGAATATGAAGCCTGGAGGCTTACCAACCCAAAGTTTTGGATAGAAAACCCCTCCCACACATTTCATGGACGCGACATCTTTTCTCCGGTGGCTGCGCATCTTGCCAATGGTGTTTCACTTTCTGAACTGGGTGAGCCTGCAAAAGATCTCGTAACCTATCGCTGGGCTGTCCCCATTTCCGACAGAGATGGAATTCAGGGCTGGATTGTTCATATCGATCGCTTTGGAAATCTGATCTCCAATATACCGGCATCTATGATTGAAAAGGCGGTTGGCGATTCAAGATTCAGAATATATGTGGGCAATACAATTCTGGATGAAATTGTGGATACCTTCGGTGATGTTCCCGATGGCGAACCGGCAGCCTATATCGGAAGCTCGGGAACCTTAGAAATAGCCATCAATAAAGGAAATGCAAAAGAGATGCTTGGTGTTCAGAAAGGGGCACAGATCTCAATCTTTCTTCAGAAGTAGCGAAACTACGCGATTGATGTTGTCGTAAGGATATTATATGCTCATACACCCGATCCCCGATTAAGGAGCATTTGCGTTTTTTGGAGATATCGGGCTGTTAATATTTATCAATAACTCATTCACTATGACAATCCAGGTACGATCACCCCTCCACGACCAGGAGTCTATCGAGATTCCAGCAGCGGTAGCCAACCTCTCAAAGCCCTTTAACGGTTCGGTGAGCTCCGGAAAGGGAGACGAATACAGTATCAAAAATAACATTATTGACCTGATTAACGTCGAGAAGAGTTACACCCTGGCTCAAAGCACAAATCACTGGAAAATTACAGCGTCAGTCTATGAAGATCTCTGGAGAAAACGCTCGCTCACTCTGCTCACAGGCGAGGATTTTCCCATAGAAAAAGAGAAGGAGCTTCTGCTGGAGTGGGTAAAACCCAGGGCGGGGGGTGTCTATATGGATGTGGGATGCTCAACTGCCCTCTATTCAAGACTGTTAAAAAAAGCTGAGCCCAAAAGCGTGCAGGTGGCAATCGATTTTTCGAAAGCGATGCTTCTGGAGGCCCGGCTTAAAGCAGAGGCCGATGAGACCGATATCTACTTCATAAGGGCCGACGCCCGGGAGATGCCCTTTTTTGCCAACACGTTCGACGGAGTGGTAATGGGCGGTACCCTGAATGAATTAACCGATGAGTTAAAAGTACTTTTTGAATGCCACAGGGTGCTAAAAGAGAATGGAAACATGTTTATGATGCATCTTATTAAAGCAGATCACTGGGCAGGCCGCCTGCTGCAGGAGTCGGCCGAATGGGGCGGTATTAAATTCTGGACGGTGGATGAGAGTAACGAACTGTTTGCCCGTGCAGGGTTTGTGGCTGAAGAGCAGATCACCAAAGGAATCGTCTGTTTTTCAAAATTGAAGTCGATTTAAACTCAACACCCTGGATCAAAGAAGTATCTCCTTTTTCTATATCAAAATGTGTCCACACGGTAGCCTACATTCTGTCCGGCGCAGTGATTCCAAGGATGCCCAGCCCATTTCTGAGCACTGCAGCTACCGCTTTTGCCAGTTCGCTGCGGGCCTGCATAATGGCTTTGTCCTCTCCAACGATCCTGCAATCGTGGTAGAATGTAGTAAAGTTCGATGCCAGTTCATTCAGATAGGTAATGACTCTGTGGGGTTCCCGGTGCGAAGCTGCCAGCGACACGGCATCCGGAAAACTGAGCATTTTTTTAATGAGAGTAATTTCGGAATCATGAGTCAATACAGACAGATCCGCCATATCTGAAAACTCTGCAATCTCATCTACTTTTCTCAGGATAGACTGAATTCGGGCGTGCGCATATTGCAGGTAAAACACCGGATTTTTTTCGCCAGCCTCCTTTGCCTGGGCCACATCAAATTCAAGGTGGGTGTTGGGCGATCTCATCAGAAAGAAAAAGCGGGTAACATCCTCGCCAACCTCGTCCATCAGCTCATCAAGGGTGACAAAATTGGCTTTTCGGGTGCTCATCTTATAGGGTTTCCCATCTTTTACAAGGGTAACAAATTGGTAAACAAGGACATCAACTTTTGATTTGTCGTATCCTAAAACATCAATGCCGTTCAGTACATCCGGGTACGTGTCTATGTGATCCGCCCCAAAAACATCCAGGCAGAGATCAAACCCTCGCTCTAGTTTATTGGCATGGTAGGCAATATCCGGCAGCCGATAGGTGGGTTCGCCGGTGCTTTTAATCAGAACCGTATCCTTATCCTTGCCAAATTCTGTGGTTTTGAACCAAACCGCTCCGTCTTTATCGTATGCAAGCCCCTTTTTTCGAAACTTTTCAATAGTTTGATCTATGGATCCATCTTCATACAGCGTATTCTCGTTGAAGAAGGAGTCCATTACAATATTCATCCTCTCAAGGGTTTTCTTGATTTCGTCAAAGATGGCCGCTTCCGCCTTCTCTTTGAAGAGCTTTTCATCGGCCTCATTCAGCAGAGAATCGCCATGCTCTTCCACAAGGCTTTTTGCAATATCAACAATGTATTCTCCTTCGTAGCCTCCTTCCGGAAGGTCAGCTTTTTTGCCCAGTTGCTGTAAATAGCGCGCCTGAACACTCTGGCCAAGCACACGCATCTGACGGCCGGCATTGTTAAAATAGTATTCTCGCTGAACCTCGGCTCCGGTCCACTCCAGCAGCCGCGCTACCGTATCGCCCAATACTGCATTTCGCCCGTGCCCAACCGTTAACGGCCCGGTAGGATTGGCGCTCACAAACTCAACCAGCGCGTTAACACCACGATTATCGGAGCCCTTTCCAAACTCATTTCCCATTTCCAGAAGCTGCTTCAGCTCTGCATACAGGTAGTTGTCTGAATAGCGAAAATTGATAAAACCGGGGCCTGCAATTTCAACAGATGAAATTTTGTCGGGATCGGTTTTTAAATTCTTTACCAGCTCTTCTGCAATTTTTCGGGGATTGTTACGAAGTGGTTTAGCCAGGGCCATGGCTACGTTGGTAGCCGAATCACCGTGAGATGGATCGCGGGGTGTCTCAATCTGTATTTCAGGTATTGCTTCTTCAGATACACCCATTTCAATGAGCGCTTTCCGGATAATGTTTTGCAGGTACTGATCCATAAAATGTTTGAGTGTTCAAAGGCTTGAGAATTGGAAAGCTCAAAGATACAATATTCACAAGCTCATTTCCCGAAGAATTGGTTAGGACACAAACTTCAAGACCCGGGTTTCGGTTTCAGGAGAGAGTTCAGAGATCATTTGAGAGTTGAATTGGGAAAACAACCGTTTCTGAATTCTGTAATCAGAACAGTGATGGCTGGTCGTTGCTGTGGCTCTCTTCTTTTTTAAGATCTTCGGTTTGATGATAGGCAACCAGCATTTCCGGGGTAAAGCGCTTTTCATACAACCGCCGTGTAATACCCTGAAGGGCGCGTTCGCCACGGGGAGTGATACGTAAGAACCCGTGTTCATCTTCGAGAATAAACCCGAACTGTTTCAGGTCGTTAACAATCAGGTAGGCCAGTTTGGGGAGCACACCGATATGCTTTTCAACATATTCACGGTGCGGCGGCTCTTCGGATGCGAGAATCAATCCAAACACATTCATCTCAGCTTCTGTGAGGGGATATCCTTCAGAACCCTTGGTAAGCAGATCATCCCATGCAGCCTGGCTGTAGTAAAGCCCAAACCACCACTTGGCCTCCTTCAGAAGCTTATGGGTGGTAGTGCATGCCAGGTATTTACCGGGAGCTGCTTTGCGGGGTTCACCCCTGTCGCGGTACATACTCACCATGGTTGCAAGATCGAGTTCTTGCAGGTTGGGAGGGTATTTGAATATGTAGTCTGACTTTTTTTGCATGTGCTCTGGTCTCACAGAATGATATATACAAAAAATGTAGCGATTTCTGATGAGAGATGAAGGAAAGATTCATGCCTTAAAACCCCGCTGTTCGACAAGTCATTCACATTTCGGTTTTGAACTGCCTCTGTTCATGTGAATGAACCGCAGAGCAAACAAGGAAACCCTAAGGTTTGTTAAAAACGAATATTAAAACGGTTCGGCACCGTACCGATCATCATTGCTGAAATCCGAATCGTCAAGGTAATCCGGATCCTCAAAGTCTTTACAACCGCAATACTGCTCTGGAAAAGGGCAATTATCAGGTTCATAGCTGCAAAAATCAAAGTGAACAATCCCTTCACCGCCCGCATAGACTACCTCCTTATCCCACTTTTTCCGCAACGCCCGGTATTTCCATTCATCAGGCAGTTTATCGGGAAAGCCTGAATAGAACCCATATGCGCCGAGCAGCCGGATCATTTCGTTTACAAGCAGGGATAAATGTGCATCGTTCAGGCGCTCAACCGGGGGAAACTTTTCGGTTTCAATACCGGTGACGATCGCGAGCTTTTTGGCTTTCCCATGCAGATACCGCTCCACATCGGCAAACATTTTCAGCTCTTCTGGCAGGCTCTCTTCATCAAACTCTGCCACCTCGTTCGGGTCGGGAAGATTTTGGGCTGAATAACGCAAATCTTCAATTAGTTGAATAATGTATTGGTCCAGGTTATTGTTTGATTTACTCATGGTGGTTTAATTTTATCTCTTGGTATTATTTAGCTTCTGTAATTAGCATAAAATTTTCCTGAAAGGAAATACAACAGCTCCAAAAAATTATTGCCTTCTTCAATTATGTTACCAATCTATTATCAAAAGGCAGACTATTTTCATCAGAAACATGAGCTTTACTGAAATCCGGATGGTTTGGGTTTAATACATAATTCCATTCCACAGGCAGCACCGCACTAGGTACTTTTAAAACAGCATATTTTGCAGCCGATAACCATTCATCACCAAATTGTTGTGAGACAGGTTCACATGGTTTTGCATCCCAGCCGTACGGCAGCATTTCAGTTTTATATTCTTGAATAATCGATTCAGGTATATCGGCATAAAAGTAAACGCACGATGAAAAGAATTCTCTGTCATTTGTCTGAACCAATGACTCTAAAAGCGCAAGAGAGAGGCTGCCGGACGTATATACAGCAGGATATCCTGCACTGTTAAAGCGTCCACCGTAAAATCGGGCTCCTTCGCCCGAAAAAGCATCGGAAGCGTAATTTTTATGGGTTATATGCCATACCCTGACACGTTTCATTTTATACGGTTACACCGTAACGAATACGGCCAAGAGTATTCTCGACAAGCCTGGCACCGGGTTCGGTTTTTACCAGCTCGATGGGCTTTTTATTACCAAGGGCATAGTTTGGCTCATTAAACCATTTGGCTGCCTTTTCTTTGCTGCCAAATATCTGAAAAGCCAGATCGGTAAGCCTTGCAATGCGATAACTGCGCTCGGACTCGTCGGAAGGAAGTACAGATTCTTTTTTTCGGCGATCAAGAGTGCGCGGCGATATCAAAAGCAGATCTGCAAGCTCATGATTGGAGAGATTAAGGCGGTTCTGTATTGTAGCAAGTATATCGGTGTGCAGGCCTTCGCTAATTTTTGCAGCAGCATCGGGTAAACCCCAGGCGATGTATGGCTCGCTGATAATATTTTGATCTTGATGATCTGCGAGGGGGTATTTTTTTTCTTGCTTCATGATGCGCCATTTTACTTTATACATTACGCCAAATTACGCAATTTTTGCATTTTTTTCAATTGTACAATCAATTTCAGATAAAAGCCTGCAAATTTTCAAAGAGCTGACGGATAAGTTTTGAAGTGAATTGTAGGTTAGATCTTTTGAAGGTAGTCTAACCTATTCAAAAATTGTTCCTGCCGGCGGATGACAAATTCCGGCGCATGTGTGAGTATAAAGCGGTATCCGTAGTGGAGAAGCGGATTTTTAGAATGGGAAGCTTTACCGAACCGCCAGGAATCTGCCACAATTTTCATAACTTTTTTCTGCCGCAGATGTTGATAGCGTTGGCAGGCAGTT
>SKRK01000333.1 GCA_007118525.1 Balneolaceae bacterium | reverse complement strand
CTTGTGACCTATCTCCTTTGTATAATAACTATGGCCGCAATCTGCCCAGCATTCTCGGGAATGGGATGGTTTCACGCACATGGGAGAGTCCGCAGATCCATGCTACCGTTCGTTCAAGGCCTAACCCAAAACCTGAATGAGGCACGGATCCGTATCGCCGCAGATCGAGAAACCAATTGAATACATCTTCGGGAAGGTCATGCTCCTTAATTCTGCTCCTCAATGTCTCTAAATCGTCTTCCCGCTGGCTTCCTCCAATGATCTCACCGTACCCTTCAGGTGCGAGCACATCCAGCGCCAGGGCCAGTTTATCATTACCGGGATCTCTCTTCATATAGAAAGCCTTAACCTCAGCCGGATAGCGGTGAACCATTACGGGTGTATCGTACTGAAGGGTTAAAATTGTTTCATCACTTCCGCCGAAATCATTACCCCACTGAAAGTTAGATGCTGATTTCTTCCAAACCGGTATATTTCTGAGATCTTCCTCAACTTGGTCGATACGTGCATGAATCTCTTTGATTCTCTGATCAATCTGAGCTTTTCTCCATTTTTTTGCAGATCCATGTTCTTTCTTAATCTCTTCAAGTTCATTTTTGATCGTTGTTAACTCCTCATTACGATCCTTCTCCATCCGGTCTAAAATGGAAGCTGTTTTTTCACTCTTAAGCTGCTCAACGGCTTCTGTGTAAGAAATTCGCTTGAAAGGCTCCTTAGATGCTTTCTCAAGCTTTGTTGTGTCGCGCTCTAAAATTTCCAGCTCTGCTTTATTCTTATCTAATACTTCTGTGACGATAAACTGAAGCATTTTTTCTGCCAGGCCCATATTCATCTCAAGATCATAAAATGCCATCTCCGGCTCTATCATCCAGAACTCGGTTAAATGACGCCGGGTTTTGCTCTTCTCTGCCCTGAAAGTTGGCCCGAAGGTATAAATCTTGCCGTGGGCCATCGCCATCGCTTCACCATACAGCTGACCGGATTGCGTGAGATAGGCTTTCTCATCAAAATAGTCGGTTTCAAAAAGAGTGGATGTGCCTTCAGCAGCATTTCCTGTAAAGATGGGAGCGTCCATCTGGATAAAGCCTTCCTGCTGGAAAAATCTGTGAATTGCGAACTGAATCGTATTTCTCACCTGCATGGCAGCCCACTGTCGCTGGCTGCGCAGCCAAAGATGCCTGTTCTCCATTAAAAACTCCACACCGTGATCTTTTGGCGTTATCGGATAGTTCTCTGACACCTGGATCACTTTAACGTCCGTCGCGTGAAGTTCATACCCTCCTATGCTCCGGTCATCTTTTACCACTTTTCCGGTAACTTCAAGAGAGCTCTCCTGTTTTAAAGTGCCGGTAGCTTCAAAGACCTCCTCACCCACGTCGTCCAGCGAAACGATACACTGGCACAAACCACTGCCGTCGCGAACCTCAAGAAAGTGAATTGCCTTACTGCTGCGGCTGTTATAGATCCAGCCTTTAAGAGTTACGGTTTCATCCTGATGATTTGAAAGGTCTTTTATGTATGTCATGATAGTATTGAGTATCGAGTAGTTAGTATCAGGTATCGAGTAAGAGATATTATAACCCTTTTTGCAGCGGATAGAGCACTTCGGGGAAATATGTGGCAGTTTTGGCTGTTTGTCATTAATGGAGAGTGAACTCCCGTATGACGTAACAGTTATTAAACCCCACATCCGATCTACTTTTTATCCGGAACAAGGAGTGTTTCAGAGTACATATCTACGTCAAAAAAGTCTCCTGAAAAGGTAAGAAGTTCTTCTGACGTAACCGCATCAATATTTTCCACAAGTTCATCAAGTGTCACAAACCGGTTGAAATAGAGCTCGCTTTTGGCGAGGCGCGTCATGCGGTTACTGGTATTCTCCTGTGAGAGCAGTAATTTACCTTTCAGCTGAGCTTTGGCTTCATCCAATTCCTTCGTTTCAATCATCTCATTTTGCAATCTTTCAAACTCTTTTGAGATCAATTCCCGAACGTGTGTTACATAGTCAATATCCGTTCCTATATATACACCAAAGAGTCCGGAATCGGTATATGACTGATTAAACGGGCCTATGGAATAACAATACCCATATTTCTCACGGATATTCTGATGAAGCCTTGAACTCATACCTCCGCCCAGAACCGTATTGGCAAGAAGCAGCAGATACTTATCCGGATGGTCGTAATTAAGGGCACGGCGTCCCAAAATCATATGAGTCTGTTCGATTGCCTTTGATACTTCCTGGCGGCTTGTCTGATATGGAGTAAGGGGTTGTTCTCTGTTCTCTGTGGTTTCCGCTTTTTTAAGCGGCAGCAGTTCATTTACCAGTTTTAATACCTCATCGTGTTCCACATGTCCGGCAACCGCAATCAGTAAATTATCCGGGCGATATCTCTCTGCCATGTAATCAAACAGATTCTGCCGCGTAAAGGCAGAAACCGTATTTTCGTAACCGATAATGGGCCGCCCAATGGGGTGATCGTTGAACACCTGGCTGCCAAACAGCTCAAACACATAGTCATCCGGACTATCCTTGTACATCTTCATCTCTTCAAGGACAACCTTCTTCTCTTTTTCCAGTTCCTCTTCGGGAAACTGTGAATTCCGGACCATGTCGCTTAATACATCCATAGCCTTGTCAAGCTTGGTGTCAAGGCAGCGGGCAAAATAACAGGTATATTCGGTTGATGTAAATGCGTTCAGATAACCGCCAACCGACTCCATACTCTGGGCGATATCGTATGCTGTACGATTTTCGGTTCCCTTAAATAGCATGTGTTCCAGGAAATGAGTAATGCCTGCAAGTTCGTTCGATTCATTCCGGCTTCCTGTTTTAACCCAAATACCGGCTGAAATGCTTTTCACACTTTCAATGCGTTCGGTTACGATTTTTAATCCGTTTGGAAGAGTGGTTTTCTGTACCTGAGTAATAGATTCGGTTGATTGCATTATATTAGTTTTGAGTAATGATACAATGGTATTTTGATTTCAAAGTCACCATATGGCCTTCAAATGAGGACTTTCGTTTCATAAAAAAAGCGCCCCCGTTGTAGGGAGGCGCTAATGTAAACATTTTCGGTAAAACCTGTTATTCGCCTTGTTCAGGTTCAGGTAACAGTGCTTTTCTTGAGAGGCGTAATTTACCGCCATGCTCAACTTTTAGCAGTTTTACTTCAATCTCATCTCCCACAGAAAGAACATCTTCTACGTTTTTAATGTGTCCGTGCGCAATTTCGGAGATATGAAGCAAGCCTTCTTTTCCGGGTACGATCTCTACAAAAGCACCGTACTCTTTAATGGCTTTAACCGTGCCTGTAAAAGTGGCGCCTTCATCGAGCTGACCGGCAACTGCCTGAATTCTTTTCTTGGCTGCTTCGGCTTTTTCGAGGCTGTCGGCAGAGATTGTAATCTGACCTTTACCCTGATCATCCTCTTCAATCCAGATCTCTGTATCGGTCTCTTTCTGAAGGGTTTGAATTACTTTACCACCCGGCCCGATTACCGCGCCAATACTGTCTCCGTCAATTGTCATGCGGATAAACTGCGGTGCATACTTAGAGAGTGTATCTCTGGTTTTGGAGATGGTTTCTGCCATTTTTCCAAGTATGTGCAATCTTCCTTTGTGAGCCTGCATCAGGGCTTCTTCAATAACTTCGAAGCTGATACCCTGAATTTTCATATCCATTTGAGTGGCTGTTATACCATCCGCGGTACCTGCAGTTTTAAAATCCATGTCGCCCATGAAATCTTCTTCTCCCTGTATATCAGAAAGAACAACAGAATTGTTTTCTCCGACAATCATACCCATTGCAATTCCTGCAACCGGCTTGGGCAGCGGCACACCGGCGTCCATCATGGCCATTGAGCCGCCACAAACGGAAGCCATGGATGATGATCCGTTAGATTCAGTAATGTCTGACCGAACCCGGATTACATATCCGAAATCATCAAAATCCGGGAGTACCATTTTCAGAGCACGTTGTGCGAGATAACCATGTCCGATTTCACGACGGCCGGGCCCGCGTAAAAATCCAGCTTCGCCAACACAGTATGGAGGAAAATTGTAGTGGAGCATAAAGGTTTGATCCTCTTCATGAAACAGAGTGTCAATACTTTGTGCGTCTCGCTTGGTACCGAGTGCAACAGATACAAGTGCCTGGGTTTCGCCTCGCGAGAAGATCGCAGAACCATGGGTTCTTGGCAGATATCCAACCTGGGTCCAGATATCGCGAATATCATCAGGACCACGTCCGTCAATACGCTTTTTATTCTCAAGAATCATGTTCCGAACGGTGTTTTTCACCATTTTTCCAAAAATCTCGGAAATCTCACCGCCTGCTTCCTCATAACCTTCTTCAGCAGTAATGGCTTCCTTAACAGCCGTTTTAATTTCTTTAAGCTTAGCGCCGAACTCTTCTTTACCGAGTCCTGATGCCACAACTTCTTTCAGCTGGTCGCCTACATGGTCAGCAACTTTGCTTTCCAGGTCACTATTCCCTTCAGTCGGTGTAAACTCACGTTTTTCAACGCCAAATTCTTTTCTCAATTCTTCCTGGAATTCACAGAGTTTTGCGATAGCCTTATGCCCTTCCTTAACGGCCTCAAGCATCTCTTTTTCGCTAATCTCTTTCATTTCTCCTTCGATCATGATCACGCTTTTTGCAGTACCTGCAACAATCAGATCCATGTCGCTCTCTTTCAGTTCATCAATAGTTGGATTGATGATAAACTCGCCGTTAATTCGTCCCACTTTAACCTGCGACATCGGTCCATCGAATGGTATGCTGGAGATATGCGTAGCTGCAGATGCTCCAAATGCACCTAATACATCCGCTTCATTTTGTCCGTCGGAAGAGTACACCTGACAGATATATTGTGTTTCGTTTACATAACCACTTGGAAAAAGAGGACGCAAACTACGGTCAATCAGGCGGCTCGCCAATGTTTCTCCATCAGATGGCCGGCCTTCTCTTTTCATAAAGCCGCCCGGAAATTTACCGGCAGCTGTAAAGCTTTCTCTTAAATCAACAACCATCGGGAAAAAATCCTGTCCCGGCTTCGGCTCTTTGGCACTTACAACAGTACAAAGCACCATAGTGTCGCCCATTCGAACCATTACTGCACCATCCGCTAATTTGGCAAGACGTCCCGTTTCTACGGAAATAGTTTTTCCGGGTGCAAATTCTACGCTTCTAAAATCTTCTTTCATTATTTCTTTCTTTTCGTTTTCCTTTCGTCGACTATCCTTTTAGTAAAGCAATTCAAACAAATATCAGGATAAGCTGATTCGTATGATATTTGAGGATATAAAAAAGGGTACGCCGTTCAGCGTACCCTTAAAGAAATGCTTATTTTCGAATACCAAGCTCTTTAATAAGCTCTCGGTATTTTACAATATCGTTATCCCTGAAGTAATTCAGAAGTCTTCTTCTTTTACCTACCATTTTTAGCAGGCCACGTCGCGAAGAGTGATCTTTTTTGTTCTCCTTTAAATGACCGGTGAGGTCATTTATTCTTGCTGTAAGGATAGCAATTTGTGATTCGACAGCGCCGCTATTTTCAACACTTCCGCCGTGTTTTTCAATAATTTCTTCTTTTTGTTCTTTCGTTATACTCATCTGTAATTTGTAATGATTTTAATAAACTCTTATAGCTTCAAAAAATAAGCTTAATTCCGTTGTTTTGCAATATCTGGTTCACTCTTCTTTAAAACCTTTTGAACAGCTTGTTCATCGTTTTTAAGTTGTGCTTTTAACTCCCCTATGCCGCTGAATGAACGTTCATCGCGAATTCGATCAACAAATTGAATCTGAATCTCTACCCCGTATATATCTTTATTGAAACCAAAAATATGTACTTCCAGAGTTTCTGTTGATCCTTCAAAGGTTGGACGGACTCCGATATTCATCATGCCTCCGTAATACTTCCCGTCTATTCGAACCCAAACAGCATAGACCCCACGCCTGGGAGTGATCTTTTTGGGATTTTCGAGATGTACATTCGCGGTGGGATATCCGATTTTTTTTCCTCGTTTATCACCGTGCACAACCGTACCGTTTAATATGTACATTCTCTCCAGCAGTTTTGCAGCAAACTTCATGTCTCCATCTTCCTGAATCGCTTTACGGATAACCGTACTGCTCACGGTTTTATCCCCCACCTCCTGCTTCGACACAACATGTGTATCAAATCCCAGTTCTCTTCCCAACTGCTGAACCGTTTCTATAGTGCCTTCTCTGTTTCTTCCAAACTGGTGGTCATATCCAATTACAAATTCGCTTAATCCAATTTTCTCCCAAATAATATCACGAACAAACTCTTCAGAAGTTAAGAGAGAAAAATCGCGATCAAATGGAATTACAATCATTTCATCAATTCCCAGGTCAGCCAGCAGCTCGCTTCGCTCTTCAAGGGTGCTTAAAAGTTTAATGCCCGCTGCACCGGGATTAATAATCTCTCGCGGGTGCGGATCAAATGTAACAATGACGCTTCTGGCTCCGCGTAAGCGTGCCTTTACGATAACCGTATTGATAAGAACCTTGTGGCCGGCATGAACACCGTCAAAACTGCCAACCGTGAGAACAGTATCGGGTTTCCTCTTTACGTCTTTTATATAAATTATTTTTGCCATAAAGTTCTTCAGATTTTTTCCAGTGATGTTGAAAAAAGATCAAACTCTTCGGGAGTGAATGCAAACCGAACATCAAATGGTCCGGTTGCCGTTCTTCTGAGACCTGACAGATGCGCCCTGCTTTCCAGCATTAAACCAAGATCATGTGCCAGCGAACGAATGTAAGTACCTTTACCACAGGTAACCTTGAGGGTTAAATGGGGTGGTTTGAATTCAATAATTTCATGTTCATGAATGTGAACGTTTCGCGGCTTAATTTCAATATCCTCACCCCTTCGGGCAAGTTTATAGAGCCTCTCACCTTTAACTTTTATGGCAGAATAGATTGGCGGTACCTGGGAGATAGTATCTGTAAAATGTTCATCCAGAACTTTCTTTACTACATCTTCCTGAATATGCTGCCATTCCGCAGTGTGATCGGCTTCAGTAGCAGCATCAAAACTTGGAGTAGAAGAGCCAAATTCAATGGTAGCAACATAGGTTTTTTTCTCTTCCTGGATTTGAGAGATTGATTTAGTGGCCCTTCCGGAACAGAGAACCAGGAGTCCGGTTGCAAGCGGGTCGAGCGTGCCTGCATGGCCTACCTTTTTAGGGGGTATACGATTCCTCACGTATTTCACAGCATCAAAGCTGGTCCATTCCAGAGGTTTATCAATCAAAATAATTGCACCTGTAATAAACAGATCCGGCGAGATGGATGGATCGGTCTGTTTACTAATAACAGGAAGTTCAGAAATGGGAATGGCTTTTTTAGCCATTTTTAATTCTCGTTATCAACATCACGCTTTTCGGGATTATCTCCTTTCACTTTAGAGAAGAGATCTTCGATTTTGTTTACATATTCAGCACTGTCATCTTCAAAAAAGAGAAGTTCGGGGATTCGCCTTACCTGGTTCTTGATTTTTGAAGCCAGCAGATAGCGAATTTCATCCTGACTGTCGTCAATTTTTTTATAGACCGGAGCTACATCACGGTTTGGCGAGAAAATGCTAAGGTAAACTTTAGCAATAGACAGGTCGTCGGTCATTCTTACGCGTGTTACCGTAATAAAGGTACCCATGGGTTGATAATTCCGCTGAAGAATTTCACCCAGGTCTTTCTGAATTACGGAAGCGAGTCTCTCTGTACGGATACTCATGGCAATTGACTGTGATTTACAATTTTGAAACAGGGCAGAACCCTGTTCCGGATCTGATTATTGAAACCGATTTTACCTAGCGTCTTCAAGTTTACGCTTGGTTTCAGTTACGGCATAGCTTTCAAATTCATCACCTACTTTAATGTCATTGAAATTCACAATGCTTATTCCACACTCATAACCTGCCTGCACCTCTTTAACATCATCTTTGAAGCGCTTGAGCGAGTCAATTTCACCTTCCCAAATTACAACGCCATCACGAATGATCCGTATCGGGTTATTTCTGTTCACTTTCCCTTCATTTACGTAACAACCGGCAATAGTACCTACTTTTGTTACTTTAAAGACTTCACGAACGGTAACCATCGCTTTCATCTCTTCCTTAATTTCAGGGCTCAACAAGCCTTCAAGTGCATCGTGAACCTCATCAACAGCATCATAGATCACGCTGAATAGGCGTATATCGATACTCTCTGCTTCAGCGAGTTTTCTGGCATTTGCAGTAGGTCTAACCTGGAAACCGATAATAATTGCATCGGATGCTGAAGCCAACAGCACATCCGACTCGGTGATGGCGCCAGAACCTGTGTGAATAATATTTACAGACACCTCTTCGGTACTTAATTTCTGTAGCGCACCCGACAAGGCTTCAATTGAGCCATCAACATCAGCTTTGATAATGATATTAAGTTCAGAAACTTCACCAAGCGCCATTCGTCTGGAGAGATCATCGAGTGTAAGATGTTTAACTCTTCTAAGCGACTGTTCACGGCGAATCTGCTGCCTCTGATTGGCAATATCTTTGGCCGTTTTCTCATCCTTTGGTACAATTAGTCTGTCGCCGGCCTGTGGTGTATTGTCAAAACCGGTCAGCTGAATGGGTGTAGATGGCCCGGCTTCTTTAAGGCGTTTTCCAAGTTCATTCTCCATGGCACGAACACGGCCAAATACCGGCCCGGCAACAAATGGGTCACCCACTTTAAGCGTACCGTTTTGCACCAATACATTGGCAACGGTTCCCTTTCCTTTATCAACCCGCGACTCCAGTACAATTCCCTGAGCCAGTCTGTTCGGATTGGCTTTCAATTCCATCAATTCAGCTTCGATCAATACTTTTTCAAGTAATTCATCAATACCTTCTCCTGTGTGAGCTGAAACTTGAGCCACCTGATTGGTACCGCCATACTCTTCAACTATCACACCATGATCTGATAGCTGCTGTTTAATTTTATCGGGATTAGCTCCGGCTTTATCCATCTTGTTAATAGCTACCACAATAGATACATCGGCAGCTTTAGCGTGATTGATCGCCTCAATGGTTTGAGGCATAACGGCATCGTCGGCTGCGACAACAAGAATTACAATGTCAGTTGCCTGCGCACCACGGCTTCTCATAGCGGTAAACGCCTCGTGACCGGGTGTATCCAGGAAGGTAATTGCTTTACCTGAATCTGTTTTTACTTCGTAGGCGCCAACATGTTGGGTGATTCCCCCGGCTTCTCCGGCAGCTACTTTTGTGTGCCTAATGTAATCAAGAAGTGATGTTTTACCATGATCAACGTGACCCATTACCGTAATAATCGGTGCACGGGGTTCAAGATCCTCGGGTTTATCCTCTTCAAGTTCAAGTTCTTCGTCTATCATCTCTTCTGCATCCACGAAATCGACTTCACAGTCGTACTCGGCGGCTACAAGTTCAATAGTGGAGGCGTCCAGTCTTTGATTGATGGATACCATCATACCTAAAGACATACAGGTAGTAATTACATCTGTTGGTTTTACTTCAAGCATATCTGCCAGATCACTAACCGTAATAAATTCGGTTACTTCAATAACATCTGTTTCCGTTTCACCCAACTCCTCCTGCAGTGCACGCTCCTCTTCTCTCTCCTCTTTTCTCTGGCGTCTTCTCTTCTGGCGCTTACTTCCAACGGTGCCGCCACTCTGCATCTGCTGCATGGTTTCACGCATTTTCTTCTCTACGTCGTCTTCGTCAACCTTAGAGCTGCGCTTGCCTTTCTTCTTTTTAGCTTTCTTAGTAGTCTTTTTGTCCTTATCAGCATCTTTTGCTGCCGCAGGCTTTGCAGGTTTTGCAGTGGTTGCTGCATCCGGTTCATCGGCTTCAGTACGGTCTTTTTTCCTTTTACGAGTCTTACGTTTCTTTTTGGAATCCCTGGAGAATTCTACTTTACCTAATACTTTTGTACCTGTAAGCTTACCTGCCCTACCCCGGATAATTTTTTCAGGATCTTCTTCATCTTTGGCAGCAGTTTCAGATTTGACTTCATCTTCATCTTCATCTTCATCATCAACTATTTCATCTGAAGCAATTTCATCTTCATCTTCATCTGCAACTTCTTCTTCAGAATCTTTGTCTTCTTCTTCACTTTCAGCTTTTACACTTACTTCTTCTTCTGCCTTATCAGCTTCCGGTTGTTTTTCTTCAGCAATTTCTTCCTCGATCACAACTTCGTCGACCGGTTCTTCCTTTACAGCCTCTTCTTTTGCTTCTAATTCTTCTTCAGGAATTTCCTCAACCCCCGGTTCTTCCTCAGCAGAAACTTCAGGTTCTTCTTCGGTAGCCTGCTCTTCGAGCGGTTCAAGATCGAGTGGTTTCTGAACCGGTTTTTCTTCGGCAGGTTCCTCTTTTTTCTCCTCAACCTCATCCTGAGGCTCTAAAGTCTCATCAATAGGTTCAAGAAAATTGTCGATCGTAACACTCTCATTTCGACTCGACATGATCTGGTTGCGACGACTCTCATACTCTTCGCGGGCCTTCTCGTGCTCAAGACTTTTCTCTTTGTCATCGCCGTATATCCCCTCCAGTACATCATACATTTCAGGAGTAATCTTGGAATTGGGCCTATTGGCCACATCAAACCCATTATCACTCAATGTATCAACAATTGACTGAGTGGCAACATTAAATTCTGATGCTACCTTAAAGAGTTTTTTCGGTTTATGGTCCGTCATAAAAGTGTTTACGTCAGTTTAACAAATAATGTAGTGAATGTGAGACGATGCCGTAAGTTACGATCAATCTTGTTCGTCCTCAAATTCATAAGCTATGATATCGATAATTCGCTCAGCTTCTTCTTTGGTGATTTTGCCTTCGGTTCTGCGAACCAACTCATCTTCATCAAGTTCGAGAACAGCACGAGCGCTATCGCATCCGATTTCATTAAGCAATTCAATGGTTTCTTTTCCAAAATCAACTTCGAATTCGTAGAGGTCGATATCATCCTCCTCTTCAACTTCTCTGAATACATCGATTTCACAATCAACCAGCTTGGAAGCCAGCCGGATATTTACACCGCCTTTGCCAATGGCTTTAGAAACTTCGTCGGCAGGTACAAGAACGCTTGCGCGCTTGCCATCTTCGCTGAGCTCAACTTTTAAAACCTGAGCCGGCTGCAAAGCTCGTTTAATAAATTCTGCTTTATCGGGGCTATAGTTAATTACGTCAATATTTTCATTTTGCAGTTCGCGAACTACAGCGTGAATACGAATACCCTTCATGCCCACACAGGCACCAACAGGATCAACACGTTCATCGTGAGATACCACAGCTACTTTTGAACGATCGCCGGGTTCACGGGCAATTCGTTTTAATTCGATGATTCCGTCAAATACTTCGGGAATTTCATTTTCAAATAATCTCTCTAAAAACAAAGATGAAGTTCGGGAAATAATCACGGTTGGATTACCACCCACTCGTTTTACTTCAACAACTACAGCACGAATTGTATCTCCTTTTCGATACCTGTCTTTGTATATCTGCTCGCTTTTAGGCATCAGCAGCTCAACACCATTATGATTAACAAGAATGTCTTTGTTGTTGCGCACCTGGTAAACATCACCCAATACAATTTCACCAACACGATCCGAGTAGTCTTCAAAGATATTATCTTTTTCTATCTCCCTGATACGCTGTGCCAATTGCTGGCGTGCCATAGTAACGGCGCGTCTTCCAAAATCTGTTATGGAAATCTCCTGGGCATACTCATCATAGAGTTCCAGTTCCGGATCATGCGTGAGTGCTTCTTCCAGTGAAATTTCAGTTACAGGATCAGTTAGTTCATCGGCAGGAACTACTTCCCGTATATGAAGGATCTGAATTTCGCCCCTGTCAGCATTCAGAATAACTTCAAACGCATCATCAGATTCATATTTTTTCCGGATCATCGTACGGAATACGTCTTCCAGGATGGATAGAAGCAGATCTTTATCAATACCTTTATCTTTTGCTATCTCAGCAAAAGATTGAATAATAAGTTTTGAGATGTCGTTTTGCATTGGAAATGTGCGATTTATAAAACTGGGTTACCGGCTATATTTTCGGGACAATTTTTGTCTCTATAACGTCTGAGAAAGGGATATGTTTGCTCTCATCGTTATCTGTTATCAATATGAACTTCTGTTCATCTACTTCACCAATTACTCCCTCAACGGAGTAGTAATCATCATTTTCTTTGTACTTAACTTTTGCTGTCCTTCCTTTATTTTTCCCATATTGGCGTTTGTCGCTTAGCGGCCTGGAAAGACCGGGAGAAGACACATTCAGCCTATATGCACTGTCGATGATGCTCTTTTCCTCAAGCAAAAAACCGAGCTCGCGACTAATTTTAGAACAGGAATCAACATTAACACCACCAGTCAGGGAGTCTACCAAGACCCAGACTTCCATCTTGTTGGCATGTTTAATTTCTACGTCAACAAGAAACATATCTTCTTGTTCGACAATAGTTTCCGCGATTTCTTTAATTCTTTTTATTGGTTCGGCCGGCATCGTTTTCACAACATATGAGTACAAAAAAAAGTGAGGGCCTTTCGGCGCTCACTTCAAGATTTATAAATTACTGTAAATTGATGGAAATAACAACTCTTAAGCTTGTAAATCCATCACGAAGCACTTACTATTATAATATGTAGAAAACTGAAAATAACAGAATCCATGTTCAGACTAACCACACTACTATTTATCCTGACCCTGGCCCTTACAGCCTGTAATACTGAAGAAGAACGTCCTCCCTCGACAGTTGAGGGACGAGAATTGGAGTACACTGCAACCGTGCAGTTTCTAAATGAGGCTGGTGAGGTTGTATCTGAAATAGATGCAGCTGTAGCTGATGACGATGACAGCCGAAGCGAAGGTTTAATGGACGTACACAATCTGCCGGCTGATTCGGGAATGATTTTTAAATTTGAGGATGAACAACCCAGAAGCTTCTGGATGGCCAATACCCCAATTTCTCTTGATATAATTTATGCCAACTCAGACTTTGAAATCGTACGCATTCACAGAAATACTCCACCTTACTCGCACGAAAATATACACTCGGAAGAACCTGCCATGTATGTGGTTGAGGTGAATGCCGGTTACACGCTCAGGTATGACATTACCGAAGGCATGTCTATACGGGTTACTGATTAAAACCTCAGGCAGGCTCTTCGGCATACTCTTCCATGAACGATTTAACCATTTTCACATTCTCGGGTGAACCTACAAAGATTGGTGTTCTCTGATGAATGGAGTGAGGCTCAATTTCCAAAATCCTTTTCTTGCCATCTATTGCCATACCTCCCGCCTGTTCAATAATAAAACTGTGCGGATTGCACTCATACATAAGCCTAAGTTTACCTTCAGGGTATTTTTTGCTTGAAGGGTAGATAAAAATCCCACCCTGCACCAATGTTCGGTGAAGGTCTGCTACCATTGACCCAATATATCTGGCGCTGTATGGGCGTCCTGTCTCGGCGTCATCTTTCTGGCAATATTTAATATACTTTTTCAGACCGGGCTCCCACGAGTTATAGCTCCCCTCATTAATACTGTAGATCCGGCCATGAGTTGGTATTTGATAATTGTCGTTTGAAAGAATAAACTCACCAATACTAGGGTCAAGTGTAAAGGCACTTACACCCATTCCGGTGGTATAGGCCATAATGGTACTGGATCCATACAGTACGTAGCCGGCAGCTACCTGACGCGTACCCGGCTGCAGTGCATCCTCTTCCACCAATTCCTTGCCAAATCTTGGCTGTCGCATGTAGATTGAGAAGATGCTTCCTATAGAAACATTTACATCAATATTGGAAGACCCATCAAGGGGGTCCAGGTAAACGATATATTTACCCCCCTCACTGTTCAGCTTTACAATGCCATCATTCTCTTCTGAAATCACCATACAGGTTATCAGGGAGCGGTCGAGTGCAGATATCAATTGCTGATCAGCGAACAAATCGAGCCGTTTAACCGACTCGCCATGTACGTTGGTAGATCCGTCATTACCTAAAATGTTCGTTATACCCGCCTTATTTACCTCTCTTGATATAATTTTAGCTGCAAGGCCGATATCCCTGAGAAGTTGTGAGAGTTCACCTGTAGCTCCCGGAAATCTATTCTGTGATTGGATAATATACTCATCCAGAGTAACCAGTTTTTTTGATTTAATAGTCATCCCAATACCTTTTTTGTTCTCTGATTTCAAATAGCTTGTACAGCACCATCATAACATACTGTATCTTTATGCTTCATTATAATGATCACTGACTCCTGAAAAAATTAGACTCTTCTAAAATCCTCAATCAGTATCAAATAATTGTCGTGCTTTAATTTAGGAGGATTCCCGGTTCATAATCAATTCAAAAAGCTCTTTTGATCTTTTTTTAAATTTATCCAAACTCCCCTCATTTTTAATAATGTAGTCGGCCAGGGGTTTAAGGGACTCAAAATCCGGTTGTTTGTTGATTCGGGCCTGGATCTCTTCCTCTTGCACCGAATCTCTCTTGCTAACTCTGTCTATTTGTTGCGACTTTGGACTTGTAACTAAAACCACAAGATCGAGCTCTTCAGGTCTGCCCTTGTTCAGCAACAAAGCGGCTTCTTTTACTATAATTTTTTCTCCGGCAGCTTCTGCCTTTGAACAGATCTTCTTAAAAGCCCGGGCCACGGCCGGATGAACAATTTCGTTCAACTCCTCAGCACGATTATTTTCAAATGCTTCCCTGATCAGATAGGGTTTATTGAGTGAGCCATCAGCACGGTAGGTTTCTTTGCCAAAAGTGTTAATGAGCTTTTTTCTTACGTCGGAGTTATTAACCATGAGATCCTTGGCAAGATCATCGGCATAAACTATCCTGGCGCCTAATTCCTCCCAAACTTTACAGAGCGTCGTTTTCCCGGAACCAATCCCCCCTGTAACACCGGCTACAATCATGCTATCTGTTCTGCGGTGTTGGCCAACAAATAGGCCTTCATAAATTCATCCAGGTCACCATCCATTACACCCTGAACATCTCCTGTTTCGTGGTTGGTGCGATGATCTTTCACCATGTTGTAGGGATGAAATACATAGGACCGAATCTGCGAGCCCCACTCATTACTTCCTTTAGAATCTTCGAGTTTCTGCTTCTCCCGTTCTTTTATTTTCTTTTCCAGTTCGTAAATCTTTGACTTCAGCATAACCATGGCTTTCTCACGGTTCTGCAGTTGTGATCTCTCCTGCTGGCATTCGGCAACTACACGTTCTTCTGTTCCATCGCTAAGTTTGCCGGTCCAAATTAAGCGAACACCTGTTTCAACTTTGTTCACATTTTGCCCGCCCGCTCCGCTTGCGTGAAATCTTTGCAGCTCTACATCCGATTCATTGATGTTTAGTTCAATCGTATCATCAATTACAGGTGAGACAAAAACCGAACTGAATGAAGTGTGCCTTCGTGCATTGCTGTCGAAGGGTGAAATACGAACAAGGCGGTGTACGCCGCTCTCTGATTTCAAATAGCCATAAGCATTCGGCCCGCTCACTTCAATCGTTGCGCTTTTCAGGCCGGCAACCTCGCCATCCTGATATTCAATAACCGAAACTTTAAATCCTTTTTTCTCGGCCCATCGGGTATGCATTCTGAACAGCATCTCTGCCCAATCCTGACTTTCTGTTCCGCCTGCGCCCGGATTGAACGTTACTATAGCGTCACGGTGATCATCGACATCACTGAGCATATTTTGGAGTTCCAAATCTTCCAGTTTTTTCCTGAAGCGTGCAATCTCGGTCTGAATTTCGTCAGAAACATCTTCACCTTCATCCAGAAACTGCTTGTAAACAAGAATACTATCGCGCAGTTCATCAAGATCATCCCAACTCTGAACAAGCTGTTTTTCATGATCCAGTTCTTTCATTATAGACTGGGCCCTATCGGGATCATTCCAAAGTTCAGGATCCTGAGTCTGATCCTGCAGTTCAATTACACGTACTTTTCTTTTATCGTAGTCAAAGATACCTCCTGAGCGAATCAAGACGCTCGAAGAGGGGTTTAAGTTTATCTAAATTAAAATGATCCATATATCGATTATCTATTAAAAAGTTTGGCTATTACAAAACCGACCAAAAGGCCACCGGCCAATGCGATTCCAACACCTGTCTCAGGGTTTTTCTTTACGTATTTTTTAGCGGTTTTATATTCGCTTCTGATGTCTTTTTGTATTTTATCGCTTTCATTTTTAAGCCTGTCCACATAGTTGTTATAGGCTTCATTTAAAGCTTTTTTTTCTTTTTGGATCGTTTCTTTGATCTCTTTTTCTGTTTTTTTTAAATCAACCATGGTTTCTCCTCTTTTTATTGAAAGTTGTTATTTTTAAAAATCTCCATTTTACGACAACTTAGCAACACTCTTTCCGGGAATATTAGCCTGATCTTTGTACTGTAACTCATAAAGCTTTTTGTAGATGCCATCAGGTTTTCTAATTAGCTGTTTATGAGGTCCGTTCTCCCTGATCTCGCCTTTATGCATTACCAGAATACGATCGGCATCCTGTATGGTTGAAAGCCTGTGAGCAATAACGATAGAAGTTCTGTCTTCCATCATTCGATTGCATGCTTTTGCCACAAGTTCTTCGGTTTCAGAGTCCACGCTTGAGGTTGCTTCGTCCAGGATCAGAATTTTCGGATCATACACCATGGCTCTAACAAAGCAGATAAGCTGTCTCTGCCCCATCGAGAGTGATGCTCCCCGTTCATTTAAAACGTAATCGTACCCTCCCGGAAGTTTTTTTATGAACTTATGGCACTCAACCTCTTTGGATGCCTTTATAACCTGTTCGCGGGTGATGTTATTGTTTCCCAGCGTGATGTTATTGAGTATGGACCCTGAAAAAAGGGCGTTATCCTGAAGAACAAGTCCGAACCGGGTTCGCAGATCTGTAAGGGAGAGATCTTTTATATCAATTCCGTCAAGAAGTATTTTCCCTTTCTCGATATCATAATATCTAAGCAATAAATTGATAATCGTGGTTTTTCCTGCGCCGGTGGCACCAACTATTGCAAGAATCTGACCGGGTTCAGCTTTAAAGGAGACGTCTTTTAAAATTAACTCATCATCTTTATTGTATCTGAACCAGACATTCTGAAATTCGATTGAGCCGGTTACTTCTTCAAGTTTCACCGGGTGCGGGTTCTCGATCACTTCATTTTCAGTATCCAGCACATCAAAGATTCGCTCTGAGGACGCGAGGGCCGATTGAAGCGTGTTATATTTTTCAGAAAGTCCCCGAATAGGATTGAAAAACTGTCTTACATATTGAATAAATGCCAAAAGAACGCCAAATGTAACCTGGTCCATGAGTGCCCTCGCACCTCCATACCATACAACCAGTGCCATTGCGAGGCTTGCCAGAACTTCAACAACCGGCCAAAATATTGAGAAATAAAAGATGGTTTGAATGTGAGCATCTTTATGCTCTTCATTGATTGATTCAAAATGATCTTTCTGTTTCTGCTCGCGATTAAACAGCTGCACGATCGCTATTCCGTTAATGTGCTCCTGCACAAAGGAGTTTAACCGCGCGATCTGATCCCGAACGTTCAGAAACGCCACCCTAACTTTTCCTTTAAACCAAAATGTAGAGTAGAATAGAATTGGCAGCACAAGAATTGCAATAATGGTGAGCTCCCAACTCATCATAAGCATGAAATAAAGAATGAAGAAGATCCTGAATAGATCCCCAATCATATTAACGATGCCATCACTCAGCAGTTCACTCAGCGCTTCAATATCACTGGTTGTTCGTGTAATGAGGCGGCCTATTGGGTTTTTGTCAAAAAACTGGACGTGAAGAGATTGAATCTTTGCAAAAACTGCGTTTCTAAGCCCGAACAAAGCACCCTGCCCAAACCATCTGGTGATATAGGTATTCGCTACCAGGATAATAAATTCACCTGCGAGGGCCAGCCCCAGCAGAGTAATAATCCAAAACAGACCATCAATATCTCCAATCGATATATAATCGTCTACGGCAATCTGCGTAAGTTTTGGACGAACTGTACCCAAAAAGGCAGCCGACAGAGTTAGCCCAATGGCCAGAACTGCCCACCATTTATAGGGTTCAAAAAAGTAATAAAGCCGTCGAATCAATATAGAATCGACGGCTTTAGAATCTTTGGCTTTACTCAAATTTACCTGTTTGTTTAGAACCTGTCGAAATCGTCAAAGGGTGTTCTGGGTGTAATGTGTTTTGGTGGTCTTGACGTTCCCTGATTGTGATCATTATTGTCTTGATCGCGTCTAGGGCTGTCTGATCGCTTTTTGCGTCGCTCAGGATACTCTTCCCTGCGGCTGCGGCTTCCGCCTCCACTTCCTCTGCTGCTGCTACTGCCTCTGTCGGAACTTCCGCGTGAAGGTGATCCTTTTCTTTTCCGGAATCGTTTTTGCTTATCGTCACTTCCGCGTTTAGAACGTGAAGATCCGCTGCTTTTGCCCTGGCTGTCATCAATCTCTTTGATGTAAACCTTCTGCTGTACAATACCCTTTTCCTGTGCAGGGTCTGTATAGATGGGTCGAAGCTCAGTGGCAAGCCATGCCGGGAAAAATTTCTCTCTCGCCTCGCGTAACAATACAAATGGATTTGTATATCTGGCGGAAAAGTGTCCAATTACAAGAAGCTTGGTTTGGGCTTCATTTGCAACCCTTGCAGCGTCAATAGAGGTTGAATGACCGGTTTCTGCGGCTTTATCGGCAAGGCTTTCGCTAAAAGTAGCCTCGTGGTAAAGAATATTGGTATTCATTGCCAGCTTTACAGAGTTCGGGCAGTACTTTGTATCGGTAATATATGCAAAGCTATCGCCGGGCCGAGGGTGTCCTACAATGTCGTACGACTTAATGATGGTTCCATCTTCAAGTTCCACATCTTCTCCGGCCTTGAGGGCTTTGTACTG
>SKRK01000017.1 GCA_007118525.1 Balneolaceae bacterium | reverse complement strand
GGGGCCCGTGGCATCCCTATTAGACACAAATCAACATAGAACCAAAAGTATTTTCACTTTATGGATTTCTCAGATTTACAACTTTTTGCTTAACCGTATACCTCTTCGGGTTATTTTGATACGATTGAGTTCTGAATATTTGATTTGGCTTGCTTATGTTCCACATGCCGGTAAACCATTCAGGCCAATTTTAAACGATTACACTAGTTCAGGCTTCAGGGTATATGTGACGATATCCTCAGTTAGATCCAACCTCAAACCAGATTCAGATTAGACATGGAAAAAGTTCGTTACCGTTTTCAACTGCACAACTCAATATTCAAACAGATACTAATCCTGGTGCTCGCCTTTCTGATGCTGCCGGCCATTCTCTATTCACAAACTCAAACTTCTCCCACCGATGGCATGAAAGAGAACACTCCCGGTGTTCATGCCCTTACCAATGCAACTATTGTAACTTCTCCGGGAAATGTTCTTAATGGCGCTACATTGATCATTCGTAATGGCGTGATCGAAGCCCTTGGCAGTGATATTCAGATTCCCGCCGATGCGCGGGTTTGGGACATGGAGGGTAAAACTCTCTATCCCGGTTTAATTGATGCGCATTCAAATGTTGGAATGAAAGACCCGCGCGTGGAACTTGATCGCGGTTCTCTGTCGTGGAACCCACACCTGAGGGCACACCTCACGGCTGACGGTGAATTTAACACTGACGATGACAGCAGTGAATCACTTCGATCACAGGGTTTCACAACAGCTCTGTCTGTACCGCCACTGGGTATCTTTCGCGGAGAGGCCGCAGTAATGGATCTGAGTGATCGCGAAGTGGCCGACCGCCTGGTACGAAGTAGTGTAGCTCAATCGGTAAATTTAACACGAGGCTGGCAATTTGGATTCTCCTATCCCACTTCCCCTATTGGAGTAATTGCTCTGATCCGTCAAACACTTTATGATGCAGATTGGCACGAAAGAGCTCATCAGGCCTATGACAGAAACCCTGCCGGGCTGCAGCGGCCGGAGTCTAATGCTGTGCTGGCCTCGCTTCGGGATGCCATTCACGGAGAACAGCCGCTTCTTTTTCAAACCAGAAGTGATGAAGAAATTCTGCGTGCACTTCGCTTTACAGAAGAGTTCAACATTACACCATGGATTCGGGGCAGCGGCCATGAATACAGGGTTATTGACGTGCTTAGTGAGCGCAATGTACCGTTAATCCTTCCTTTGGCCTTTCCCGACAAACCGGATACTGCAACGCCTGAAGACGCCTTGAATGAAGACCTCTCCGACCTGCGCCACTGGTACCTCGCTCCGGAAAACCCTGCAAGGCTGGCAGAAGCAGGCATCAACTTCTCATTTACCACAGACGGACTTGAAAACAGATCGCACTTTTTGCGCAATCTCCGTAAAGCAGTTGAACTGGGGCTTTCAAAAGAGATCGCTTTGGCGGCACTCACTACCAACCCCGCAAACCTGCTTGGTATTGACGCCACTCACGGTTCTCTTGCAACCGGGAAAAAAGCAAATATCACAGTAGCTGATGGTGATCTTTTTAAAAACGATACCAAAGTTATAGATGTGTGGGTTGAAGGTTCGCGTTACAGCATCACCAAAGAAGATCAGGTAGATCCAAAAGGGAACTGGCAAATTGTTTCAAGCGACGGAACCATTGATGGTGAATTGAATGTAAAGGAAACACGCCCCGGCCGTCTTGGAGGAACCATCACCATTAATGATAGTGAAATTGAGCTCAAATCTGCTTCTGTACACGACGCTTCACGACGCTTAAGGGTTGATTTTCCGGGCAATGAACTTGGCCTGAGCGGCCCGGTCCGTTTAACGGCCTCCCTTTCCGGTGAAACCTTATATGGGTGGGCTGAAGTAACCGGCCAGGATCGTATTCAGTGGACAGCCAACCGAACCGCGCACGCCGAGACTCCTGAAAAAGATGAGAAAGAGCCCACTGTCCGTGAGCTGGTGCTTGCCGATTTGCGCCCCAATATGGAGTACGGTCGTAAATCCATTCCTGCACAGCCACAGCATGTTTTGGTTCGAAATGCTACCGTTTGGACAATGGGCCCCGACGGTATTTTGGAAAATGCCGATCTGCTGGTAACACGTGGAAAAGTTGTGGAGGTTGGCCAAAACCTTCGCGCACCCCGTAATGCGGTTGTGATCGATGCCGAAGGCAAGCATGTCACTCCCGGACTGATTGACGCTCACCTCCACTCGGGTGTGGATGGAGTGAATGAGACCGGCAATGCCATTACGGCCGAGGTGCGAATGGGAGATGTACTGAACATCAATAACATTTGGATGTACCGGCAACTTGCCGGCGGGTTGACTACAGCACACGTCATGCACGGATCGGCTAACGCTATAGGAGGTCAAAATGTTCATATTAAAATGCGATGGGGTGCTCTGTCGGATGATCTGAAAATTGAAGGTGCCCCCCGAACCGTTAAGTTTGCACTGGGTGAAAATCCAAAAAGAGTTGGCAGCGACCGCTATCCGAATACAAGAATGGGAGTTGAACAAATTATAGCCGACCGTTTCCGGATGGCCCGTGATTATGAGGCACGCTGGAATGAGTGGGAAAGCAACGGTTCCGGAATACCACCAAGAAGAGATATTCGCATGGATGCGATCGTGGATATATTGAATGGTGATATTTTGGTTCAATCACATAGCTATCGTCAGGATGAAATTCTGATGCTGATGCGGCTCGCCGAAGAGTTCGACTTTACAGTGAAAGCTTTTCATCATGGAGTTGAGGCGTATAAAGTAGCACCTGAATTGGCGAAGCATGGCGCCGGTGCCGTGGTATGGTCCGATTGGGGAGCTTTCAAGATTGAAGCTTATGATAAAACTGTTTATAACGCTCGATTACTGCATGAAGCAGGGGTTGTAACGTCACTTCATTCCGACAACAGCCAGATTGCCACAAGAATGAACTGGGAGGCCGCCAAAATGGTGCGTGCAGGTGTAGATCCTGAAGTGGCAATGTCGATGATTACAAGCAGCACAGCCAAACTTCTCGGAATTGATGACAAAGTTGGTTCACTCGAACCCGGAAAAGATGGCGACTTTGTAATATGGAACGGCGATCCTCTCTCCACATTTACCAAAGCCGAACAGACATGGATCGATGGACGTAAATATTTCGACCTGAAAGAAGATGCACAGCTTCGAAGAGATATTGAAAAAGAGCGTGCTCAATTGATAAGACTGATCATGGAGGAATGAAATGACTAATCAGAACATGCCTCAACGCTCTCTTATGAAATTCAAAATGAACGTAAAATCCACAAATATCATGAAGAATTCAGTTTTAATAATGTCGCTTCTTATGGTGTGTATGTTAACAGCACCTGAACTGAACGCCCAAACTCCTGCGGCCAAACAGAGTGAGCCTATAGCACTGGTTGGCGGAACCATCCACACGCTGACAGGTGATGTAATCGAAAATGGCACCATCCTGTTCGAGGATGGAGTAATCACCGCAATTGGCACTGGTGTAACTCTTCCTGAGGGAACCCTTCAGGAAGATGTGTCGGGCAAGCATATCTATCCCGGACTCATTGATTCCTGGAGCCAGATGGGTATTTATGAAATTGGTGCGGTGGATATGAGTACTGATATCAACGAACAGGGGCTTGTTAACCCAAACGTTATGGTGGAACGGGCCTTTAATCCTGAAAGCCGCTGGATCGGTGTAGGGCGCTCTGCCGGCGTGCTCACCTCAGTTACAACTCCCGGTGGCGGTCTGGTTGCCGGTCAGTCGGCAGCCATGAAGATGGACGGCTGGGCCTGGGATGAGATGACGCTAAAGTCGGGTGTAGGATTGATTGTAAACTGGCCAAACCCAAACAATCAGAATAATTATACCCGCCAGCTCACAGAGCTACGAAGTGTATTTGCGGATGCAAGAGCATACAGAACCGCACGCAATGCGATGGAAGCCGGCAGTGCATCACATCATGATTTTGACTCCCGCTGGCATGCGATGATTCCGGTGTTTGATGGTGACCGGCCGGTAGTGGTTAGTGCAAACGAAGTTCGCCAGATCCAGGATGCGATAACCTGGGCTGAAGAGGAGGATGTTCGCCTGATAATTCTCGGTGGCCGAGACGCCCATATGGTTGCCGATCACCTTCGCAATAAGAGTATTCCGGTAATCATAACAGCTATTCTTAACTCTCCCAATCGAGATTGGCAAGGGTATGACTCTATCTATGCACTACCCTCAATGCTTTTTAATGCAGGGGTTCAATTTGCCATTGCCGGCACATCGAGTGCACCCTATGCCAACCGCCTTCCGTATGAAGCCGGTGCCGCTGCAGCATACGGACTGCCGGAAGATGAAGCCCTTAAGGCGGTTACCTCATATCCTGCTGCAATTTTGGGGCTTGATGACCGTATTGGCACACTTGAAACCGGAAAAGATGCCACGCTTCTGATCACAACCGGAAATCCGATTGAGTACAGCACGCAGGTAGAGCAGGTATATGTTCAGGGAAGAAAGAGCGATATGATGGATATACATCGCCAGCTCTATCAGAAGTATCACGAGAAAGTGGAGCAAAGCAGGTCGGAAAGATAGAGTAATAACACCTGTCAGCCGGCTCATTTATAACTTGAAGAATTAGTAATTAACTTGAGTTTCAAGGTAAGAGCTTATTAATGAGTGTCCCTCTTTGAAGCTACCGTGTGTACACATTTTTAGAAAATTGCAAATTGGCGGGCAGTAGTAGCGTCGCTCTACTCCGTGACCGGATGCCCGCCGATCTTTCCAAAAAATGCCTTGTCTTTTCGACCGCCACAAAGGGATCCCTTACGGGGGAAGCCCGTTTTTTAGGCTGGAGTGGAGCTCATCTTTTCCCCGCGTTAGCGCTTCGAGCGATAGCGATCTCCATGAAATGAAATCTCCCTGTTATCGGCAGGAGCCCTTTGGAGCGTTGTTTAAGGTAGTCCCCATCACAAGGCTCCTCTTTTATCCCACGAAGCGAAGCGCAGTGAGATCTCTCCACGCGTTCCCCGCCAGAAGGCGGGTCACTTGGTCGAGATGACAGTAGCGTTTTATAATTAGAAAGACCGGCATATAAGAATCCCAACCACGCAGGATTCAGTCTCACACCGGCACGCAATGAATGCGTTGTAACTGGATTGGTGGGCTGGTGGACCGTCCCTATACACTGTACGAGATGCCCGCAAACTATCCCACCATCACTCTTGTCATGCTGACGAATCCCGACAATGCTTTTCTGTCGGGATGAGGAAGTATCTCCTTTTTCTAAATCAAATTTAGGGTCAAACCACATTTTTACGGTTCTCTTCGGGAATAAAGTCTTGAATTCTTTCCAGTAATACACCGTGAATTTCAGGATTACCTGTGACAATACGCTGCCCAAACAGCCAGCCATCGCCACCGTTCCAGTCCGATATCACTCCTCCGGCTTCCTGAATAATTAGCGTCGCAGCAGCCACATCCCAGGCATGCAGGGAGTACTCAAAAAAACCGTCGAAGCGTCCGCATGCAACACAGCACAGATCAAAGGTTGCAGCGCCGGGCCGCCGGATGCCCTGAAGTTCTCCCATCAAGTGGCGAAACAGTTTCAGATAGGGATCCACAACAGAGAGGTCATTATAAGGGAAGCCTGTACCTACAAAAGCATCTCTTGGATTTGACGTGTTTGATACGGTTATTTTTTCGCCATTTAACCAGGCACCTTCACCCCTAACAGCTGTAAACTCTTCATTCCGGTTTACTTCAATCACCACACCCACTTTGGGTTGCCGGTTCTCCCAGAGCGCAACAGAGACGCAATATACAGGAAAATCGTGGGCAAAATTGGTGGTGCCGTCAATCGGATCCACAATCCATGTTCTTGCATGGGATAAGTTCTCATGCGCTTCGGTCTCTTCAGCCAATATTTCATCAACCGGAAAGCTCTCCCGGATCACCTCTAGAATTCTCTTCTCTGTCTCAATATCTGCATCCGTCACGAGGTCATGATAGCCTTTTTCGCGCGTGTTCAAAGATTTATT
>SKRK01000174.1 GCA_007118525.1 Balneolaceae bacterium | reverse complement strand
TTTAGGTGTTTATGGTAATGTGGATAACTTTCGCAAAACAATAAAAGTAATGTTTGATTTCAGCTTCAGAAATTCTCATTTTCTCTTCGGCTCTTTTACGCTACCCTTGCTTGCCGTGTGGATAACTAAAGGGATATTGAAGATAATTTTTTAAGTTTTAGGAGGCATTTACGTTGAATACGCTAACTGCTGATGGTGCCTGGGGTGAATGTTTGGAAATTATCCAGGACAATATCAGTTATCAGAAGTATAAATCTTGGTTTGAACCCATTCAGCCAATCAAGTTACAGGAAGACACCTTAACGATTCAGGTACCCAGCCAATTTTGGTATGAGTGGCTTGAAGAGCACTATTATAATATGCTTCGCTCTACGATTGCCAAGGTTTTAGGCAAAGAAGGAAAACTTGAATACTCGGTACTGGTGGAAAAATCTGATAGACTGGAAGACAACCGTTCAATTCGACTGCCTCAAAAACCCATGCCGCCCTCCAAGCCTCAGGAGATGAACACCTTTACCAACTATCATCCCGGCAGAATTGAGAATCCGTTTGTGATACCGGGAATCAGAAAGACCAATATAGACTCCAACCTGAACAGCAACTACGTATTTGAAAGGTACATTGAGGGCGACTGCAACCGTCTTGCCCGGTCAGCAGCAATGGCAATAGCCGACAATCCCGGCAAAAACTCTTTCAATCCACTATTTGTATATGGCGGTACCGGGCTGGGCAAAACCCACCTCATTCAGAGCATCGGCAATAAGATTAAGCAGGAGTTTGGCGATGAATTTGCTGTGCTTTATGTATCGTCTGAGACATTTACAAACGAGTTTGTTCAGGCTATCCGCAACAATCGCGCCAGTGAGTTCACAAACTTCTACCGAAATATTGATGTGCTCATTGTAGATGATATCCAGTTTTTTAGCGGTAAGGAGAAGACACAGGAAGAATTTTTTCACATTTTTAATGCGCTCCATCAGGATGGTAAACAGATTATACTGAGCAGCGACCGCGCTCCGAAAGATATCCCCGATATTGAAGACCGCCTCATTTCACGATTCAGCTGGGGCTTAAGTGCCGACCTGCAAATTCCTGAATATGAAACCCGCTATGCCATTCTCGAGAGAAAGGCCAGTGATAATGGAATTTATATCGATTCGAACATCATTGAGTTCATAGCCCACAATTTCAAGTCGAATGTAAGAGACCTGGAGGGTGCTATCATTAAACTGCTTGCTACAGCCTCTTTAAAGCACGTAGACGAGATAGATCTGGTGATGGCTAAGTCTGTATTGAAGGATATGGTTAAGAGCTCTCACAGCCAGGTTTCGATTGAAGCCATACAGAACTACGTCTGTGAATATTTCGGAATTGACACCAACAAGGTGCGGGAAAAAACCAGGAAACAGGAGATCGTTGAAGCCAGGCAAATAGCCATGTATCTCTCCAAGAAATTCACCAAGTCGAGCCTCAAGACAATCGGTCTACAATTCGGTGGCCGTGACCACTCAACTGTTATTCATGCTATCTCAACGGTAGAGGAGCGGCTTTCTACCAGCGCGAAACATAAACGCATCTTAAGTGAACTGGAGCAAAAAATAGAAGTAGCCACACTGTAAAATAGCATAACAGACCGCTCTTATTGCCTTCTGTCTTCACTTTCACCGGTTATTGAACTCATTCGATCCGGTTTTGCGTTTCGTATCTCTTTTTCGATAACTTCATTCTATTCTCAATTAGAATTCGAATCAGACCTTTTTTGGATACAATCACACTCAAAGCGCTTAAATTTCATGCACCGCATGGGTATTACGATAATGAACGAATTGAAGGCAACCATTTTGAGATAGATGTAATTGCCTTCGGAAATTTCAAAAAGGCTGTTACGGATGATAACCTGGAACTTACGTTCAACTATGAACGGGTACAGAAGGTATCCGAAGAGGTCATGAACGGCCCTTCCGAAAAACTTATCGAAACCCTCTGCTATCTTGTTGGGGAAAAACTTTTTAAACAATCATCCAATTTAAGGAAGCTTATCGTATCGGTTCGGAAAATGAATCCCCCTATTAAAACAGCGGCTGAATATGCTGAAATCACTATGAAATGGAAACGGTAGTTGTTGCAGCCGGATCTAATCTTGGCGATCGGTTGAAAAATCTTCAACATGCAGCCCATTTCCTGGAAGAGATTTCAAGTGGAGCTGTCCAAAAAGCCTCCATCTGGGAGTCGGAACCTGTTGGAGGGGCGAAGTTTACTTTCTATAACAGCGTTGCCAAAATAAATACAGCTTACTCACCATCCAGTCTGCTTCAGATGCTCAAAGAGTTTGAACAGGTCTGCGGCAGGGAGAAGAATCCTGAGCGCTGGGGACCAAGAATTCTTGACCTTGATATCATACGCTTTGGAAACTTGGTGATTGAGAATGAGAACCTTATTATTCCTCATCCTGAATACAGCCGGCGACTTTTTGTTTTACTGCCAATGAATGAGATTGACGGTAGTTGGGTTGATGTAACCACACGTAAAAGCATGAGTACGATGCTCAGTGAAGCGCCGGAGATTGAGATCAAAAAAACAAATTTTGACTGGTAGACAGCACCAATAGGACGTACAAAACAGAAAATGCCAAATCAATTCGATTTTATTGCCATAGAAGGTGTAATTGGCGCCGGTAAAACCACGCTTGCCCAGTTGCTTGCAGAGCGCAACGAAGGCAGGCTGGTTCTGGAGCAGTTCGAGGAAAATCCATTTCTGCCTAAATTTTATGAGGATAAAAAACGTTATGCTTTTCAAACACAGCTGGCATTTTTGGCCAGCAGGTTTAAACAGCAGCAAAACATGACCAACCGCGATCTGTTTGATGATTTTATCATATCGGATTACATCTTTGAAAAAGATCGGATTTTCGCACGTCTCAACCTGGATGAGGACGAGATGGGGCTGTACGATAACATTTACAGCATTATGACAGGTATTTCAGCAAAGCCTGATCTGGTTATATATCTTCAAAGTACGGTAGAAAGATTGATGGAGAACATTGAAAAACGCGGCAGAGCTTATGAAAAACATATTACTCCAAATTATCTTCAGGAGTTAAGTGATTCATACAACCAATTTTTTTACCATTACAGTAAAGCACCCTTAATTATTGTCAACGCAGCAGAGATCGATTTTTTAAATAATCCAAGTCATCTCTCGTATATTGAAGAACAGATCTTTGATCAACCCATACGTGGCAATACACATATTCATATTATTCCGGATTAATGATTCGCTGGTTACTTATAGCACTTTTTATCTACCTGGTATACAAACTTATTACCGGTTCCAGGCAAAAGAATAAACGCAATACAAGTTTTCGATTTGGAGATTTTAAAAACAGCGCGGCGAAAAACAGTCGTCGCAATACAAATCTGGACCAGATTGAAGAAGCTGAATTCGAAGACATAACCCAAAAAGAGAAAAAAACTGACACTAAATGAGTTTTGAAGAAAAACATAAACAGGGATACGAGCTCCTTCACGAAAAAGATCTCGATAAAAGCCTCGATGTTTCCAGAGACCTTCAGCGGATAAACCCGGATGCTCCGGAAGGGTTTACACTAGAGGGTGAAATAATGCAGAAGCTGGGGCAGTGGGACGCCAGCATTGAGTCGTTAAACAAAGCGATTGAAAAAGACGAGGATAATGGCAGGCTATATAACCTGCGCGGTTACTCCTATCTGAATTCAGATGATGCAGAAAAGGCCCGCGAAGATTTTGAAAGGGCTATTGCTCTGGATGACCTGCCCACCGCACATCGCAATATGGTGCTCTATAAGATTATGAGCGGAAAGGGAAATGATGCAATCTCTTATCTTCTGGACAGAATACGCAGCCAGCCCCGTGATGTAGAAAACTGGATTCTGATGGGCGATCTCATGAAAAAAGGCGGTCACGACGATAAAGCCAATACCTATTACGAGCAGGCTCTCAAGATGGATCCTGAGAATGAGTATGTAAAAGAGTTGCTTGAGAAATAGTTTTTATATTTTCAGCAGCTCTAAAGTTTTAAAAAAAAGCCCGTGTAAGGTATTCCATACACGGGCTTTTTAAATTAGGCATTAAAATTCAGAGTGCCTTACTCATCAATATCAAGATCTTCCTGTTGCGGTACAGCAGACTGAGTTCTGGAAGGCGCTGTAAAATCATCGGTTTGTACATTTTCGATACCTTGCTGCTGAATGGTACTCTGTGTTGCATCACCTCTGTCGATGAAAAAGTTTGCAAGAACGCTGAGACTCAAAAACAGAGCCGCAAGAATGGATGTGGTTTTAGAGAGCAGATCCGCGGTTCTGCGGGCACCCATAGCTGCACCGCCTGCCATACCGGCTGCAAGTCCGCCTGAGAGGCCTTCACGCTGGCCCGGCTGCAATAAGACTACTACGATGAGCAGAAAGCAGATTAAAATGATAAAGCTTATTGTAATTCCGTATAGCATACTGTACTCCTTTCAATAGATTTAAAATAGTCTGAAAAATATCACTATTTATACTTTTAACAAAGTTCTTTTAATGTAACGTCATAAATGAAATATATTGTAGTTTTTCGAAATGAAATGGTCCAAATATAACTGGAGAAAAAACCTCTCTTGTGTTCTCACTTTTCAGATTTCTTACCCCGGGTCGTATATGGTTTGAAGAACAGATTCGGAAAACTGACAAATCATAGCTGAACCGTTATAAAACCTGACGTCAATTGTATATACAGAGGTAGTTGATATTGGAGTGAAATTAACGATCGGCCATCTCTCAAACGCACAAAATTATTTATGAGTTAAAATCAAAACATCTTTACTTAGGAATAGGCTGAATGAGTTTTTCATCATTATTATTTGGGTTGTTTACTTGTTTACTCACCCTCATTACTGAAAGATCTGTAAACAGGAAAAGTTTTCTGGCTTTTGCAATCACTTCACCGGGAGATGAGTCATTATTCATCCAAAGAAAAGAGGTTTCACGATCTAAAAGAAGCGGCATTGTGGCCGACATTGGCTGAACCAGTACGTTCGACTCTGTAATAATGATCTTCACATTTTTATTATTCCCTTTATAAATCAAACCGCCGGTGCTCATTAGAGGTGCATTGAGCATTCTCACGAAAAATGGGTGGTCTTTTTCCAGGTCGTCCTTCCACACAAAAAACCCGCTGATGGGCAGTATGCAGCGTTCCACACCTTTCTTCTTCAACTCCCCTTCAACGTCAGCTACAGGTATAACCGGATTTCTTTCTGCTTCATCACCCCATCGTACCCTGCCAATTTCTTTATTATTTTCATCACCTGTTATGGTTACAATATGTTGGCCCGGCGCCAGATTATAGTGTGGTTCAAACAGATTCTCTTTTTTGGTTGTCAATGAATAGAAGTTCTCCACATCCTCTTTAGATGCAAAAAAAGCAAGTCGTTTAGCCATTCTGAAAATCTCTTTTTAAGGTTGATGGATTATTAAATAACATTACTTTAAGTACGAGCTTTTTGGAATAGCGTTCAACAATGAAAAATATATTCTGCAACAAATTGGAAATTTTGTTTCAATCGGCGTAGAGAATTTTAACCTTCACTCAACTCTGTTATTCATAATGCCGATAACGGGTTCATTTATATCTGCCGGACTGAATAGTGAATTAACGTTGGCTATGATCATTTTACTGATCATTTTGCTTGAATGTTAGTAGAGTTCAAGGAATTTTGGCGTGTAAATTCCACCTCTGCTCTTCAGATTGATTCACCCGGGAAATTCAAATGCATACCGGATAAAAATTTTAAACATTTCAATTGCTGGAATGGTGTTTGCTAATCCTTATATTGTTGCAAAGCTTTATGCCATTGCAATTGGAAAGCATCTCTTCTGGAACTATTTTCAGAGGATCGGTATTTGGGTTGCCGTTAAGCGGAAATCGATTCGATCGAGTGATGGTCGCACAAATTACCGCCTAATCGGCTTTTTAAAGGGTGTCATTTCAGGCCGTTACCTGAGCTTCAGGCTATAACCTGAGCTCATGAA
>SKRK01000164.1 GCA_007118525.1 Balneolaceae bacterium | reverse complement strand
TTTACCGTTTTGGCATAAACATTCCCCTTTATGTTGTTCAGTTCAACATCACCTGAAGTACTGGCAATACGTATTTCACCTTCTGAATTTCTGACCCTCAATAAACCGCTATGGTTTTGAATAAAGTGCTGCCCCTCTACACCATCAAGCGAAATATCTCCTTTCATGGTCCTCAGATTCATAGACCCTTTATCCGGTACCTGAATCACAAATGAGAATTGTATGTCATCACCGGCCCTGGAGCGCGAACTCGCTCTTCTGTCCTCAACAGAGGCCACTATGCTATTGCCACGCTGTTGCAAGATAATCCGATAGTTGTCAAGACTCCTGGTGCCCGACCAGAGTGAAAACTCCCTTTTTACATATAAATCGACCTGAACACCGCTGATTGACGGATTGTAAATGACTTCAATATTTCCGTTTGCAGTAAATACTGAAAGGCTTGGCGCGCTATCAACCCGGAAGAACCTGGACTCTAAGGGTTCACTTTGAAATTCAGCCCAGTGTTGATTTGCAGCAGACGCACTTTTTGGTTGGGCTAACAGAGTAGAGCCTGTCACTGATATTAGCAGTGCACAGAAAATGAATCTGTAATTTAAACTGAATAGAAAATCAGATAATGGGTTATTTTTCATTTAGATCGCATAAATGATTAATTGGGGGATAAGGCCCTCGAGCATAATCAGTCTACGCTAAATAATAAAAGAGGTTGCATTTACTTCAGATTTTTGAAAACGCCGATCAGAAATTCAATATGGTCAGAGAGATCTTTCCCGATCAATTCTGCACCTTTCATGATATCCTCCCGGGGCACATTTTCAGCAAATCGCTTATCCTTGAGCTTCTTTCGGACAGATTTCACTTTCATGTCCTTAAACCCATTAGGACGCATCAGGGCAACGGCGTTCATGAACCCGGCTATTTCATCACAGGCAAACAGGTATCGTTCAATCTCTGTTTCGGGCTCTTTTCCGGTCCGTTCCGGTGCATGTGATTTGACGGCATCAAGGATCTCCTGGCTATAACCCAGCGGTGGCAAGATCTCTTCTACTGCTTTTCGGGGGTGTTCGTCAGGAAAGCTTTCCCAATCGAGATCGTGCAGTAGCCCTGCAGTCCACCAGCTATCAATGGTTTCGCCAGATTTATTCAGATCCACCGCACTGGCCTCCATCGCCATGGCAACCATCTCACAGTGTTGACGAAGGCTTTCTGATTGAATCCATTTATGGAGCAGATCTCGGGAATTTTCTCGGTCAGGGTTCATAAATTCAGGTCGTTTATGATTTCTTTTGCCACTTTTCTATTGTACTCAAACGCAAAGTTTCTGTAATTAATCATATCAACAATTGTACCGATAAAGCAGAGGCCGGCTGTTAATAAATAGAGGATTCCCATACCGATATGGCCTACAAAAAAACGATGAATCCCGGCTACACCGAACAGTCCGATCAAAGCAAGTATTAACAATAGAATTGGGTCTTTACGCCTTGCCCTGTACATCTTTGCGAAAATCTTTACACTCTCTTCAGGCAGTTCCTCAATGAGTCTTCTCACGTACTGTGCTTCATCTCCTTCAAGTTCGGGCAGGTATTCAAATATCTTCATTGCTCATTTCCTCAGTTTTGGAAAATTGTAGGTTTCTTTTAAAAATGGAACCAATGCGGGTTAACATAATTAAAATCGCCGGTAATCCCGCGGGGTGTGCCTGAAACGATTCTGAAATCTTTCCTCTGAATGAAAAGGCCATCGATTTTCCTAAACCATCACCCGGACAATTTTCAAAACCCAACAGATCAAGAGGACAAATCGAGTTAGCCGTTGATTCCGGATTTAATATTGCCATGGTAACCAGTGCTATTGAGAGCGCCAGCCATTCAAAATGTAAATAAAATGGTTTTTTGAGCCTTGGAATTAAATTCATCCTAAATTGATTTTCAATCGTTAATTTAGTGCTGAAAATTCTAACAGATACTGTCGATACATGAAAACAACATTTAAGTCAATTAGCAAATATTTGCTCTTTTTCATACTCCTAAATATTACAACCTTTCCACTATACGCACAGGTCGTTGTAGAAGATTCATTAAGAGTGCAGCTGGATGAAATTCGGGTTGAAGCTGCCCATTCATCTATCACCATAGGCGAAGCACCACTTTCGCTAAGTTACCTGGTGCGCGGCAATGCTGATTTGGCTGCTCGTCCGGCCGCTACCATGGATGAACTCACATTTTCCTTGCCGGGTGTTTTTATCAGTAACCGCGAGAACTATGCCCTGGGAGAGCGCATGACCATCCGTGGATTGGGCTGGCGATCACAGTTTGGTGTCCGCGGAGTTCATGTTGTTTTAGACGATATCCCGCTTACCGTGGCTGATGGTCAAACCATTATGAATATGATTGATCCTGCAACGGTTCAAAGAATTGAGCTTCTGCGTGGCCCGTCGGCTACGTTTTGGGGCAATTCAAGCGGAGGGGTTCTGTATATGTCAACCAAACCGGCTCCTGACGCCCCCATGATTCAGTACCGGGGATATGGTGGATCCTATAGTACCATAAAACAGGAGATCAGGTTAAACAGCAGAATTGGGGATACCCGTATTTACGGTTATGCCACCTATTTCGATACGGAAGGGTTCCGGGATCACAGTGCAGCAAGATTATTCAGAGGCAGTATTGGCGGTGAAAGGTCTGTTTCTGATAACGGATATGTCACCTTCAGGGCCACATATGCAGGAATGCCGAAAGCAGAACATCCGGGTTCGCTCACCGGGGAGCTCGCAAAAGAGAGCCCGTCACAAGCCAGAGATCTATTTGTAAATACAGCGACAGGGAAACAGTTCCACCAGGCTATGCTATCCGCTTCCTATATTCACGACTTTGAAACCGGCATCCTCAATGTGACCACACACGGCACCTACAGGGATTTAGATAACCCGGTACTGTTCAGATACGTAGGGCTGGAGCGATTGGCCGGTGGAGCCAGGTCTACCTACGAATTTCAGAATTTACCGTTCGACCTAAATATTGGCGGTGAACTAAAATACCAGCGTGACGATCGTTTTGTAACCGATAACGAAAGCGGCAGCAGGGGCAGCGATATTCAAACCGACCAGCTGGAAACGGTTTCCAACCAGGCACTGTTTGCACGTATTAATGTTCCTTTAAATGACAGATTCTCCATAAATACCGGGGTAAGGGGCGACAGAATTACATTTAAAAGTGAAGACTTTTTAGAAACCGAGCTGGAAGGTTCACGTAACTTTTTCTCAATTAACCCCAGTGCAGGATTTGTCTATAAGTTAAGCAGTGCCCGATTTTTTGGAAATTTCAGCACATCATTCGAATCTCCGACAACCACGGAGCTTGTAAACAGGCCAGAAGACAGAAGTGGGTTTAATCAGAACCTGGACCCTGAAAAAACGGTCAGTTTCGAAACCGGTATACGCGGAGAAGCAGCACCGATTCGCACCAATTACGACATTGCGTTATTTGTAATGCAGGTGGATGATATCATCATTCCTTTTGAACTGGATGAATTTCCGGGTGTCTCATTCTTTCGAAACCAGGGCAAAACCATTCACTACGGACTGGAAACGAGTTTAGCTTTCTTTCTGAACAACGACCTTGATTTACGCCTTATGTTAAATTTACTGCGAGCTGAGTTCAATGGCGGCGAGTATGATGGAAACGCAATTCCCGGTGTAGCTCCATTCCGCTTTGGCGGGCTGCTCACTTACACTCCCGGCAATCACAGCATAAGCGTTGACAATGAATGGGTAGGGCGGTATCAGGCCAATAGTGAAAACACAGAGTCAAACAGCCCATATTCACTTGTAAACATCAGGTGGAGCGTGGAACTTAACGGTCTGTTTGATAATGTCTCAATCAGGCCCTTTATCTCTGTTCAGAATCTGCTCAATACCCGCTATAATACATCCCTGGCCGTAAATGCAATTGGAAACAGATTTTACGAGCCGGGTACAGATCGAAATTTCAGGGCAGGCATTCAGATTAACCTCTTTTAAAAGCCTGAATATCAATAAGTAATTTCTAACTTAATCGGTCTAGTATTAAAGCATTCTCAGTGTAGCTGATTTTTTTTTGTAACATATTACCTGTGAAGTAAGTCTTTAAGATTAGTATTTATATTAAAAGGGGGTAATAGTTATGATTAAACACATTTTTTTAGTTCTTGTACTCATGGTTTCCTACTATTTGTGGGATCAGCGCCCGGTTAAGCACGGGTTCGGTGTGGTAGCTCCGGAAGCACCCACACTTGTAAAAGTAAGCCGCACTCAAAATTTTGAGATTGATCACTATACGCTCAACTCTTCATGGCGCCTGGAAACCACCGCCCGGGTTTTATCTCAAAAAAGATACTGGCTTGATGAGAAGACTCATCTCTCACCTGTTGATTTTGTTTTGGGATGGGGTTCGATGTCTGACGAAAGAGTATTAAGCCAGGTTCAGGCCCCCGTAAAAAAACGTGAATATACTCTTGATGTAATCCGTCCTCCCCTTACCCTGAATGAAATACGTCAGCAAATCCTGTTTATGCACGCCATTCCGGCTAACGATACTGTAAGAAGTCAGCTAAACAGTATCCGAACAGGTAATGTGGTTACCGTAAAAGGCTATATTGTTGACATTAAAGACCGTTCAAATATAATCTGGACCTCTTCCCTTTCCGCAAATAAACCACGATTAGATAACAGACAAATTGTTTATATTCAATCACTTGAGATACAATAATCGAAGTTTAACAATGTTTATTGCTTAAAACATCCGAACGGAGTATTTTATTTGATGATGGTGAAGATTCTCAAATGAATTAAGCTGTTATAACTATCAATGGGAACTAAGTTGGGATTAAATTATGGAAACTCGTGAAGTTGGAACTGTTAAATGGTTTCATAATGGTAAAGGTTACGGTTTTATCACAAGAGAAGGTGGTGAGGACGTTTTTGTGCACTATTCAGAAATTCAAACAGATGGATTCAGAAAACTAACTGAAGGTCAAAAAGTTGAATTTACGATAGCTGAAGGCGATAAAGGCCTGCAGGCTAAAGAAGTTATTGAAATTGTATAGTGCAAAAGGCACCCTCGGGTGCCTTTTATTTTTAATCTGACGGATGCATTGGCTTAAACAAATCGCGGTTGACATTCTTGCTACTATAGTTATTGCATTGGTTGTGTTTTTTGATACAGTGGCTCTCCTTGAATACGTTGTGTATATTTACACCTCGCTTATGGTTCTCGCTCGGGCATTTACGCTCTTCAGCCAAAATTTCAGATCGATAACAAAAAAGAAGGTAAATGAAGCGCCAGTTTGGATCTATCACCTGCTCCACTTCTTGAATGTCGTATTTCTGACAGCCGGAGCATTTTACATAACAGCCGCAGGTTGGGTATTTATTTGGGGCGTTGCCTACTACGTGTACAGTCAAAAAATTTAACTCGAATCTATGATTCGATTAAGAGTTCAAATTATCTTTTTCGTATCGGTTGTGATTTCGCTTATACCGCTGCGCACTCTCTGCGGGCAAACTGTATCCGGGCATGAATTAAATCAACAAACTGCTTTCGGTGTCTCCGTTTCATATGCTCCAACATCTTTCGTAGCCTGGGGTAAAATGGAGAATACGAATCAAACTCATCTCAGTTTATCATATCTCCACTCTCAATTGGACATTTTGCCGGCACCAATTGAGTTGAGCTCTGAATTGATTATCACCGGACACATCAGGTATCCAGTTGACGGCGTTAATGGGCCACGGGAATCAGTTTATGGAATTGGCTTTTTACCCATTCGGATTAGCATTCCATTCAGCTCAGGCAGTAACCGATTATTCTTAACCAATTCTGCAGGATTCCTTGTAACCCACAATGCTATTCCGGAAATTATAGGGACACGCTTCAACTACATGCTTGAACTTGGCCTGGGCTATGATATAAGATTCCGGGATAACCGTTCTCTTCAATTCGGTTATAAACTGCACCATTTTTCAAACGGCAACAACGGCATTCAAAATCCCGGTATAGACTCTCACATGTTTTTTGTTAATCTGCTGTTTTGGGATTAATCTTCTCTCTGCCGGTTCATAGCAGGCCAACTATTTTGCGCCCGAAACAAATAGAGGGAGTTATCTCGCCAAGGCTCCTTCTACATGCAATGGAACACTTCTGATTGCATGGGCAA
>SKRK01000194.1 GCA_007118525.1 Balneolaceae bacterium | reverse complement strand
CTGTAGCGGGCATCGGTCGATTCAAAGCTCTCTTTTAAAATCTTTACCAGGTATTCCACATCTTTTTGCCACGCTTCCAATTCCGATTCGTTATTTTCTTCCATGTTTGGTATGATTGGTTGTTCAGTCAATTTGTATCCTTTGATTCAAAAGGAGCTCATGAAACGAGCTCAGGTTGACCGCAGTTAATTATTTGATCATCAAAATATGAATCCATCCATTAAAAAATTAGCGATAATTGCAGGGCAGGAGAGCCGCACCATAATCGGGCTGATGTCGGGCACCTCGCTCGACGGGCTGGATATTGCCCTGTGTAATATCACGGGTTCAGGAGAGAAGACAAATGTGGATCTGACGCACTTTGTTACCAAATCCTACAGCGAATATCATAAAAGCCACCTGAAAAAAATCACCTCGGTGGAGAAGGTGAGCCTTGCAGAACTCTGCTGGCAGCACACCTGGCTGGCAACCTATCATGCAGAGCTGGTTCTGGAGGCGTTAAAAGAGTGGGGTATCAATCCCGAAGAAGTGGACTGCGTTGCGAGTCACGGCCAGACCATCTACCACTTTCCGGCGCGGGATCAGCAGGGATTTCCGAGATCGCTAAACAGCACCCTGCAAATTGCGGATGGTGATCAGATCGCTGCCAAAACCGGAATCATAACGATCAGTGATTTTCGTCAAAAACATACTGCGCATGGCGGTGAGGGAGCCCCGATGGCGGCACTGGTCGACCGTCTTCTGTTTGGTGATGACCGGGAACCAAGGATTTTGCTCAATATTGGAGGCATTGCCAATTTCACATATCTGCCTGCGGGCAGTGATCCTGATCAGAGTTCATTCACCACCGATACCGGCCCCGGCAACACCCTGATCGACAACCTCGCCTACATCTACTTCCAAAAACAATTCGACGAAGACGGAATGATTGCGTCATCGGGAAATATCAACCGTAAACTGCTGGATGTACTCCTGGAGGATGCCTGGTTTAATGAAGAGAAGTCAAAATCGACCGGCCCGGAGTATTTCAACTTCAACTGGATTTCGGAAAGAGCAGAGCAGGCGGGATTAAACCTGAAGAAAATCCGGCCGGATGACCAGCTGGCAACCGTTACGGAGCTATCGGCCATTACCATCGCTGAAAATATGAAGGAGCGTGTGCCCGGTTTTAAAACGTGTACCATCTACACAAGCGGGGGCGGGGCTCATAACAAATACCTTCTGTCTCGATTAGAGGAGCATTTGGGTGAGACTGAATTTCGTGATTTTACCGGGCTGGGTTTTGACCCTGATGCAAAAGAGGCCCTGATCTTTGCCGTACTTGCCAATGAGATGATCGCCGGTGAGGGATTTGATTTTGAGGGAAGAAGAGGGGAAGTAAAGAAGCTTAACTTCGGGAAGATATCTTTTCCGGTTTAGCCGGGTTGGACCTTCGGACGCTTGAAGGTTCTGAATATTCTTTCTAACCAACAGTCCTCAAAACCTTCTCATACCCCTCAATCACCCGTTCCCTTACAGGCTGTGAGTTCTCATAGATCTTTATCTGCCGCTCCAGGTATTCTGCGCGGCCGGCTTCAGTTTCAATCTTGATCGGCTTCAGGCCAAACTCGGTGGCATCGTACGGGCTGGCCTGCATATCCACTTTCCGGGTTTCAACCGCGTTGAAGAACGCCTCACGGATTACCTCGCTTGAAATCCAGGGGTAGAGCTTGAACGCCCACTTGTAGAGGTCCATGTTGGTGTGCACGCACCCGGGCTGCTCCATCTCTTCAAAATTGTCGCGGTTCAGGTTGTGCCGGTTCAACGGAATGGCTTTGTCTGTAAAAAACCTGAAGGCATCGAAATGGGTGCAGAGCAGGGGACGCGATTCGACAAACTCAGCAATCTCTTCATCTGAAAGCCGCAGGGGTATCTGGTCATGGCGAACTTCCTCTGCCCGGTATACCATGGCCCACTCGTGCATGCCAAAACAGCCGAAGAACGGTTTCTTGTTGCCGCTCTTGCGAAGCAGGGAGAGTATCCAGCTGAGAGAGCGAATTCGTTTTTCAGGAAAGAGATCCGGGTTCAACCGGGCTGTATGGTCTCTAACAGTGAGTTCGGAAAGCTCGGGCAGATCCGCGGGATCCCGATACTCCAAAACCACGCCAATACCGGGCGACCATCGCGAAAGGTGTGCAGGCCTGAATGCATAGTATTCAAACAGAAAGTCCAGTACCGGATCTTTCATATGACGTGAGCGATTCTCAAGATAGGGGTCAAGAAGTTCAGAGACAGCCATTTGATGATCTGCTTTTAGCTGTTTCCACCTGTTCTCATCAAGTTTAAGTTCAATCTCTTCGGATATGTCCGTTTTTTGTATCATTTAGATAAAATATCACTCTTTAAGTTGTCATGTGAACCCGAAACAGGTAAACTTAAAAAATTACGGCAATGGTTGTTCAGTCCTGGAAATATTAGATACTGGATGGCTTATTACAATACCAATGATCGATAATGCGCGAAATCTACCACTTTTTTCTGCATCTGAGGCTTCATTACCAGTTTTTTCTTCTCTCAGGAGGATATTTATTGGGCGGATTGATGGCCGGTCAAATGGATACGGGCCAGTTTTGGCTTCAATTTCTGAATGTCCACATTCTGCTTTTTGGAGGTGCTACGGCCTACAACTCGTATTGGGATAAAGATGAGGGGCCTATTGGCGGGCTTAGGAATCCACCAAAAATGACCCTCTGGATGCACCCTGTCTCGTTACTATTTATGTTTGCCGGATGGATTTGGGCCTATCAGGTTGGAACGGTTTATTTTCTGGTGTACGGATTCAGCCTGCTGCTGTTTTGGCTCTATTCAACGCCCCATGCCAGGTGGAAAGGCAACCCGCATCTCAGTCTCGTGGCTATTGCGCTGAGTACGGGGCTGAATTCTGTATTGTTGGGAGCAACTGCGGCGGGTGGTTCTTTAAGCGTAACTCTGGTTCTTGCAGCTATTGGGGCATCCCTGGTGCTTTTGAGCCTCTACCCCGTATCTCAGATCTATCAATTTGATGAAGACCAGAAGAGGGGAGACATCACCTTTGCGGGCTGCTATGGGGTAATGGGAGTGAAGCGTTTTTATTTATTCTCTTATTTCTTTGGGTTATTGGTACTAAGCGCAGGATTGTATTCGTTTTTCATCATTCCGGCGCTGTTGCTCTTCATCATTGGTTTACTATCGGGAGTTATTATATTCAAAATTATTGTTACTCTGACAGGCGACCCTGTTGAATACAAAACCGTGATGAGAGTTAAACTGCTCGCATCACTCTCATTCGTTCTTTTTTTGTTAATCGCCAACTCGATTCGTCATGAATGGATCGGAAATACGGCGCTCAAAATCTATTTTTAAATCATATACCCCATGCAAGAAGTAAAATCAGCTGCAATTTCACCTGAAGTTTTGAAATCAGCATACGACTATCAAGAGTACAGAGACAAAATTGATGAACTCTTGGCAGATAATAAAACCACGGGCGAGAATCATTCGGAGGCAATGATTCACTATACCACGATGAATGTACATCGGATGAAGCGACTCGATAAACAGATTACATTAAATGAGGAGCTTCGTGAAAGGCTTCAAAAGGTGGAAAGGGAAATGGTGTGGCTTGTACTTACGGAAGCCTGGTGCGGTGATGCAGCACAGATCATACCCCTGTTAGAGAAAATGGCGGAGGCTTCCGGGAAAATCACTCTGAAATTCATTTTAAGAGACGAAAACCTTGAAATTATGGATCAGTTTCTCACGCATGGCAGCAGCCGCTCCATTCCAAAACTGATCTGCCTTGATGGTGAAACCCTGGAAGTTCTGGGGGATTGGGGGCCGCGCCCGGAAGAAGCACAGGATGTGTTTAACGGAGCCCGGAACATCCCAAATATCGCTTCTCAGGAGGTGGCCGAACGTTTGCACAAGTGGTACGCCACAAACAAGACCAAATCAGCACAGGAAGAGTTGCTCACTTTGCTGGATGAATGGGAATAAACGCTGCACAATCCCGGTTTCCATTAAAACAACCCATTTAATAACTTCCGGATAAAAGTAACCGGTTATGCCAAAAAACTCCGACTCTTTCTACAACCACATCGCTCAGACAAGTGATGAACCAATGGGTCTGGAAATTGACCGTGCGGAGGGGTGCTATATATACACAACCGATGGTAAAAAGTACCTGGACCTGATCTCAGGCATTGCCGTGAGCAGCCTGGGCCATCGCCACCCGAATGTGATTAAGGCTATTGAAAAGCAGATAGGGAAGCACCTGCACGTGATGGTTTATGGCGAGTACATCCAGGAGCCACAAAGCCGGTTTGCGCAGTTGTTGTGCGATCAGCTGCCTGCAGAGCTCGATCGTGTCTATTTTGTGAACAGCGGAACGGAAGCCATTGAAGGCGCGCTGAAACTGGCAAAGAAATTTACAGGGCGCAGCAAACTGGTGGCGTTTCAAAACAGCTATCACGGCGATACGCACGGATCATTGAGCGTTACCGGACGCAATATCTATCGCGACCCCTATGAACCGTTGCTTCCGGATGTTCACTTTATCGATTTTAATCGTGATGAGCACCTGGATAAAATTGATCATAAAACCGCTGCGGTAATATTGGAACCGATTCAGGGCGAAGGGGGTATTATTCCCGCCAGGAAGGAGTGGATGGAAAAGGTAAAGCAGCGCTGCGATGAAACCGGCGCTTTACTCATTTTTGATGAAATACAGACGGGTTTTTTCAGAACCGGCAAACTCTTTGCCTTTCAACACTACGGTGTGGTGCCCCACATCCTCTGCCTGGCCAAAGCAATGGGAGGTGGAATGCCTATGGGCGCATTCGTCTCATCAACCGAAATTTTCGAAGAGTTCAAGCATAATCCGCCACTCAATCACGTCACCACATTTGGCGGCCACCCGGTCTGCTGTGCTGCGGCCCACGCCAACCTTGAGACGCTTCTGAGTGATGATTTTGCCCAAAAAGCTTATCAAATTGCTGAAATAGCCTGCAATACCTTCAGGGGAGACGGCATCATTGAAATTCGCGGCCTCGGCGCCATGCTCGGACTTCAGCTTCGAGACTCTGATCTTACACAAAAAGTAGTTAAAGACTGCTTTGATAAAGGAATCATACTTGGATGGACACTTCACTCCAATTCGCTCATCCGGATTGCCCCGCCGCTGATTATTGACCCGGAAGTACTGAGAGATGCTTTTACAGCCATTGTAGAATCTGTTAAGAAGTTTGTGTGATATCCAATCCGCTTTTCTATTTGAACAGTGACACTTAATTGATATTTTTTACGCAATAAGAACAGGGAAGAATTAATCACTTAAATCAGGTTCAGTCATGTACAAAAAGATCAATACACGGGGTTTTGCAATTTTAGGCGTAGCTTTTTTAATTACAATATTCACGTTGGTTTCGTGTAGTCAGGTGCGAGAAGCGGCATACAGGGGAGTAACCGGTGCTGTAAGCGACAAGGTTGAAACGGAGGTCTATCGGGGAGTAAGCAGTATGCTGGCCGGATATTCAAGCGCCATGCTTTACCAGCTTGCCTATACGCAGGCATTTCTTGTTGGCGGATATGGCATTGGTATGGAAGATTTTGAGGAGGGCCAGGGATCCACCTGGAGAATTGAGGCTGGCGACAATGAGAATAGGTCAAGCTTTACTACGGAACGCGCACTTTTAAAGAAAGAGAGTGATGGTTCAAGCTGGTGGTATCTGCGGTACGAGCCGGAAGATCAGGATGCCATTGAATATGAGATCAAGATGAGCCGCTCTATGTCTCCAATGGAGATGTATATGAAACATCCGGAAACAGGAGAGGTAGACCATCATGTGTTTGACGATGGCAGCCGGGATTTTGACGAAGAGATGAGTGAACTGGAAGAAGATGGCTTCCATACAGCCTACTACAACCTTGATGACTGGGAAGAGTATCGAGAAGGGACTGAAAATATTCGCATAGGGGGAAATAGTTTCCTGGCTACGATCCTGTTTTATCAGGGTACAGAAGAAGAGGGTGATGAAGATATCGAAATGCGATGGTGGGTGACAGAAGAGGTTCCCGGACAACTCATACGCTATGAAATGAGAGATAAAAAAGATGGCGGCGGCGCATTTGGTGAGATGACCGACCTTCGGGATGGATACACTCCAAAGTTTGCCAGTTTTTAGATTAGTGCCCTGCCGAGCAACACTATTTTTTAGGTGACAGTATGGATCTCCCCTCGAAGAGGGGAGTCCACGCCTTGGCGTGGGAGGGGTGTTCAGTG
>SKRK01000050.1 GCA_007118525.1 Balneolaceae bacterium | reverse complement strand
GGCAGAAGGGGGACACTTTGTAATAAAATCTAAGATGTATTCTAATTTTATCATACACTAAGCATTCAACTCAGATACCTTCTGCGACTCTTTTACAAAGAGGTCCAGTTTTTTACCGGCTGCACCTGAATCCAGACTTTTGGCCGCCATCTCTTTTGCATCTTCCAGAGAATCAGTCATATGGGCCGCTCTAATTGCAAATGCAGCATTGATCTCCACAATATTTCTCTGGGCTTCGGTTGAATTGCCATCCATAATGCTCTGAATGATTTCAGCATTTACAGCAGCATCCCCACCCAGCAGCTCATCGGGCTGAACCCAGCTGTATCCCAGCGATTTCGGATCAAAGGTGATTGCTCCCCTGGAGAGATGGGACTGCAGCTCAAATATTTCAGTCTGAGATGTAAGGCTTACTTCATCAAGGCCGTCGTGAGCACTAAGCGTAAATGCACTCACCGTTTGCAGGTTGGCGAGTATCTGTATCATCTGCCCTGCTGCTTCCTTGCTGAACACACCGATAACTTGATTTTTTACATTGGCGGGATTCAATAAAGGTCCCAGCATATTGAAAAAGGTTCTCATTTTCAGTGCACGGCGTGCAGGCATTACATACTTCAGTGCCGGGTGAAAATTGGGTGCGAACATAAACGCCATGCCGGTCTCATTATAAAGAGATTCCACCTGTGTCTTATTCAAGTTTGGCACTGCCCCAAGCTTCTCCAGCACGTCATAACTTCCGCTTTTGCTGGAAACTGACCGGTTTCCATGCTTTAAAACGGGAACCCCTGCACCTGCCACAACAAACATGGCCGCTGTTGATATATTGAATGTCCCTGATTTATCACCCCCGGTTCCGCAAAGATCAACGGCATTTTTAATATCCACTTCCACTTTGATAGCAGCATTTCTCATCTCCTTCACAAAACCGGTCAGCTCTGTGGTGGTCTCGCCTTTGGTGCGCATTCCCATCAAAAGAGCTGCAACCTCTTCGCCCGAAACTGAGCCGTTTAAAATCATCTTCATTGCCAAAGACGCATCATCTTCAGAAAGGTCTTCACCTATAGAAATTATCTCTAAGAATTCAGTAAATATCTTTGCCACAATAGTTTGTTATAATTTTATGGTCTGCCTAATCTTTTATATAAACTCTTCTTTATAAACCTTTCGGATGGCATGATCTATCACTTCACAGTTTCAAATCACCGAACCTCAACGGTCAGTCGCGGAAGATTCAGCCAATTCTTTACAATCCTGGGCCCTTCCACGGTGAGTATACTTTCGGGGTGAAACTGTATGCCTTCAATCGGGTATTTTCGATGACGAACACCCATAATAACGCCGTCTTTAGTTTGTGCTGAAATCTCCAATTCATCCTCCGGTATACTGTCCGGCTGCAAGGCAAGAGAGTGGTAGCGGGTTGCAACAAACCCATCGTCCACATCTTTAAAAACAGACTTTCCATCGTGATAGATATCCGATGTTTTACCATGCATCAGGCTTGGAGCATGTACCACTTTAGCGCCAAATACCTGTCCAATCGCCTGATGGCCTAAGCAAACACCCAACACCGGTATGTCCGGTCCAAGTTCACGAATCACACGTTCAGTTATTCCGGCATCTTCCGGCCGGCCCGGACCCGGTGAAATGAGAATCTTATCCGGATTCATTTCCCGTATCTCCTCCACGGTTATGGCATCATTTCTCACTACCCTGTATTGATCTGTGACAGATGCCACGATGTGGACAAGGTTATAGGTGAACGAGTCGTAATTGTCGATGATTAGAATCATTTAGTATTGAGTATCAAGTAGTGAGTATTTAGATTTTTTTTAAGGAATTTCAGTTTTCGGGTTCATACTGTTAAGTCAATCCAAATTTGTCTTATTTAGATGAACACGATTTTGAGTTACTCGTCAGTTCATTGATTGAGATTCAAAAAATGTTATACACGTTTAACAAAGAATTCGAATCTGACGAATAAGATTCGTGTAGCGAGTATTTCAATACTCAAAGCTCCTAATCAATCCCGTCGCTTCGCGAATGGGTTTCATTACGGTTTCTGCGCGCTTACGGGCTTTCTTACCGCCATTGCGAAGAACATCGTGAACATAGTCCATATTCTTTTCGAGTTCTTTTCTTCTTTCGCGTGCTTCAGCAAAATAACCTAAAATAAGATCGAGTAATTCCTTTTTAGCGTGTCCGTAACCATAGCCTCCGGCTCTGTATTGATCAGCGATCTCTTGCCGCTTCGGCTCGTCTGCAAAGAGTTTAATCAGGGCAAATACATTGCACGTATCCGGATCTTTCGGGTCTTCCAGTGCTTTGGAGTCGGTTTGAATGGACATCACCCGCTTCTTTAACGCTTTTCCTTCAGCAAAAATGTTAATGGTATTGCCGTACGATTTACTCATTTTTCTTCCATCAATGCCCGGCACGGTTGCCACGCTTTTCAAAATGTAGTCTTCAGGGATGTTTAAAAGCTCTTTATCGCATGCCCGATTCAGCTTGCCGGCCAGGTCGCGTGCAATTTCAATATTCTGTTTTTGATCTTCCCCCACGGGTACCAGATCGGAGTGGTAAATCAGGATATCTGCAGCCTGAAGGATAGGATAGGTAAACAGCCCGATATTTGGACTGAGGCCATTGGCCACTTTATCCTTATAGGCAACTCCTTTTTCCATCAGCGAAACCGGTGTCAGGCAACCAAGTATCCAGGCCAGCTCTGTAGTTTGCGGAACATCCGACTGGGCAAAGAAGGTACATTTTTCAGGATCAAGGCCCAGGGCCAGGTAATCCAGAACTACATCGGTTGTATACTCTTTAAGAAGCCCGCCATCACTTACGGATGTTAAGGAGTGATAATTTGCCAGGAAATAAAATGCATCTCCCTCCTCCTGCATCCGAATATGCTGCCGCATGGCACCGAAGTAATTTCCAATGTGAAGTTTACCCGATGGCTGGATTCCGGACAGGATGGTTTTTTGTTTGGACATATTCACGGTTTATAAATTTATAACGTCTTCGAATCAAAAGTCCCCTCCTTACGAAGCAGGGGAACTCTGTATTTATTTTTTAAAACTACAATTAAATTACCTCGAAATATCAAGAGCCACACTCAGCGCTTCTACAAGAGCACCGGCTTTGTTTTTGGTTTCTTCATACTCTTTGGCCGGATCGCTGTCGGCCACAATGCCGGCACCGGCCTGAATATAGACCGAGTTCCCGGCTACCACCATGGTTCGAATGGCAATACAGGTATCCATATTGCCGGAAAAATCGAAATAGCCAACGGCTCCTGCGTAAGGACCCCGCTTTGTCGGTTCTAGCTCGTCAATAATCTCCATGGCGCGTATTTTTGGCGCGCCGCTTACCGTTCCTGCCGGAAAACACTGCATCAGGGCGTCAACCGATGTTCTTCCGGGAGATATCTTTCCAACCACATCCGAAACAATGTGCATTACGTGCGAAAAACGCTCGATGGATTGATTACGCTCCAGGTGAACCGAGCCCGATTTGCAAACTCTTGAAAGGTCATTGCGGCCTAAATCTACCAGCATAATGTGTTCGGCAATCTCTTTTGGATCGTTTTTAAGATCCTCTTCAAGAGCCAAATCCTCCTCATGAGAGCTGCCTCGTTTACGAGTACCCGCAATCGGTAAAAGCCTAACTTCCTCTCCGGTTACCCGTACCAGTACTTCGGGGGATGAACCAACCAGGGCAAAATTTTCAAAGTCAAGAAAGAAGAGATATGGAGATGGGTTTACCATGCGAAGTGCACGATAGAGGGTGAATTTATCACCTTTAAACGGCACTTGGAACCTCTGTGAGACGACAACCTGGAAGATATCTCCTTCATAGATGTACTCTTTAGAGCGCTTTACCATCTCATGAAACCTGTCTTCTTCAATATTGCTCGACAGCTCTTCTGCATCCAGCTGAAAGGAACCGGTTCTAATGACCTGTTTATTAGCGGCATCTTCCATTCGGTCGAGAGAAAGAATGGCCTCATCGTATAATCTCTTCAGATCAGAAGATTCATCCACAAAAACCGTCTTCATCAGTACAATTTGTTGTTTTACGTGATCGAAAGCATACACTTCATCGTAAAAACACCAGATCGCTTCGGGCAGGGATAGGTCATCATCAGGTGCATTTGGAAGGTGCTCAACCTGACGAACCGTATCGTAGGATGAAAATCCCACAGCCCCGCCCGTCAGGCGCGGTAGTTCCGGAAGTTTTGGCTCCGAGTGGATTGTGGTGAGTCGATTCAGAGCCTTAAAATAGCCCTCGTCAAGGGTTATCGTTGATTTGCCCTGTGCAGCCAGCGTGCAGGTTTCCCCGTCAAACCTCAATATTTGATAGGGATTACAACCCAGAAATGAATACCTGGCCAGGTGCTCACCCCCTTCTACCGATTCCAGTAAAAACGGGTTGAGTGCATCTTCACGAATGGAAAGAAACAGCGATACCGGCGTGAGTATATCCGCCAGCATTCTCCGCGAAACGGGAATTGCCGTATAGGTTTGAGCCAGCTCCTTAAAATTATCGAATGTCATATCTTCTTAAAATAAAAAAACCCACTACAGAATACTGCAGTGGGCTTAAAAAACTTTTTGGTAAACGTATTTACATCATAGTGATTCCACTGCCAATTATTTGAGGCCGTGCCACCACCAACTTGTATGTACGTCTGTTTTCATCATTGTCCATAGAAACTATTCTATCCCTGCATGAAATGCAACCCAATGCGATTAATTAATCAGAATAAAAAAAGCATTTATTAAAAGCTGAAGATTGGACATCATATCTGTGGTTTAAGAAAATAGAAATAGAATCAACCGGCTTGATTACAGAATTCTTCTCAGTACAGATAAAAAACTCATGGGCCTGTCATGTACTGAATGATTGAAGTCTAAATTCTGTTTTTTAATTGAACTAAAACATGAAATCAAAAGAGGACAGACTATGGCAATCGTCAAAGTAATCGAGGTCATTGCAGGTTCGGAAAAGAGTTTCGATGACGCCGTTAACAACGCACTGAAAGAAGCTTCTAAATCGGTTGACAACATTAAGTCAATCTATGTGAAGGAGATGAACGCAAACGTATCGAATAACGAGATTGTATCTTATGGTGTAAACGCTAAGGTTTCTTTTGAGGTTAAAAACTAACCGAGCAATACTAAAAAACTAAAGAAACAGATTAAGCCCGGTATTAAAATTCCGGGCTTTTTTTATTCCGGGAATGTCATAAAAGCTAGTTGGTAAAGACTGCCATTAGGATCTATTTGAGTCCGTTGATTACATCTCTGCTTCTTACGCGTCTTCAGCTGCTATCTCCTCTTCTGTATAACTGCTTGCTGACATCTATTTAAAATCATTTTTTTGAATTTTCATTCAAATCCGACAGCGATAAACCATCCATAACCGCATCAAAATTGGATAGGTCTTTCGGCAGAATGATCTGATTGTTTTCTCTGCCTAGCCCTGATAACACTCCCAGATACCTCTCTTTGAGCTGCAGCTGCATTGCTTCGGTACCGTTTGGCTGAGATAGTGCATCCGCAACCTGCTCAATGGAAACAGCGGTAGCTTCTGCAATAGCCTCAATCTCATTGGCCCACCCCTCCGCCTCGTTAATTCGCCTCTGCATTTCTGCTTCCGAGAGGTTTACCATTTCGGCTCGCCGGCCCTGAGCATCATTTACATTGGAATCTCTAACACCTTCCGATCTGGCAATTACGGCACGCCTTTCTCGCTCGGCTGTCATCTGGCGTTCCATTGCTTTTTGAACGGTTCTTGGTGTATGAATATTTTTGATTTCGTAACGGTGTACCTTAATTCCCCAAAGCCGCTCAATTTCACTGAGAACCGAAACAACTTCCTTACTCATTTTTGCCCGCTCCTCAAACGTTTCATCCAGGTCCATCTGACCGATAACCGACCGGGTTGTGGTTTGGGCCAGCTGTACGGCTGCATACCGGTAATCCGTCACGCCATAGCTTGCGTTAACAGGGTCCATCACGCTTAGGTAGAGAACCCCGTCCACTTCAACCTTAACGTTATCTTTGGTGAAACACTCCTGCGGCTCCACTTCAATGGTCTCTTCCCTCAAATCCTGCTTATAAACCACCTTATCGATAAAAGGAATCAGGGCATGAAATCCGGGCCCAAGCGTCTTGTGGTAATTCCCCAATCGTTCAACAATGTGAGCATACTGGTTGGGTACTAACCGAAGGGATTGAAGGAACTTAAATGTTAGATAAATGGCAAAAAGTGCAAGAAGAAACTGGCTTATTGTGTTTATTGCTTCCATGGTTATTCTCCTTTTTGTCTAACGGGTTGTTGATTTGGGG
>SKRK01000337.1 GCA_007118525.1 Balneolaceae bacterium | reverse complement strand
GTTTTACACATATGACTGAAAGTATCTCCTTTCATTTCAAAAAGCGAGTTTTCATTACTGCCTGATCCACTTGGCGATGTCTTTAAAACCGGCAGTTTTACCATAGCTGAGTATTCCCACCTTGTAAATCTTGGCACTCAGCCACATGGTACCTGCAAAAGCTAAGATCATCAATAGAATGGAGAGCCATATCTGCCAAAAGGGGACATCGGTTATGGCTATTCGCGTTACCATAAGAATCGGGGAGAAGAATGGGATGATGGAACTCACCACAGAGAGTGTACTGTCGGGGCTTTGCCATGTATGGAGCATGATGATATATGCGATAAATATCGGTGAGCCAACCGGTAACATCAGCTGTTGAACATCTGTATCTGAATCTGCAGCAGAACCAATTGCAGCAAAAAGAGAGCTGTAGAGCAGGTAGCCCAAAATGAAAAAGACGATAAAGTAGAAAATCAGCGAAGGTTCCAGGGCAGGAAGATCCAGAAATGCCGGCAGATCTGCCTGTGCGGCCTCCAGGTCGGCGTCCATGCCTGCTGTCTGCTGTTCCATCAGTGTGGCAGCCACGGGGCCTGCAATGGCTGTAAGGCCAAAGAAGGTTACCATCCATATACCGAACTGGGTGATGGCAAGTGCGCCCACACCGGCCATTTTTCCGGTTAAAAGCTCAATCGGTTTAACGGATGAGGCAATCACCTCGATGATTCGGTTGGTTTTCTCCTCGATCACCCCACGGGTTACGTAACCGCCATAACTGAAAATGGCCGCAAAGATGATCAATCCCAATATCATTCCGACAATAGACAGGAAAAATGTTTCATCATCAGTCTCTTCACCCTCGCGTGTAAGCCTGCGGGAATCGAGACCTATTGTGGCATCGTAAATATTTTGTATCTCTTCAGAAACTTCCGCTCGTCGCAGGCGCTCCTGCCTGATTACCTCACGAACATCCGACCTGATCGATGTAAGCAGCTGTATGCCACCACTTCCGGTGTAGATCAGTTCGAGATTTTTATCCTCTGTAATATTCTCTTCTGTGAAGATGATATAACCGGTAATAACATTCTCCTGAACCAGTGTCCTGAGCGAATCGGTAGAAAGCTCACTATAATCTACATATCTCTCTTCATTCAGATCCCTTAATGGCTCTGCAATTTGACCGGTTTCATCTTTGACGCCAATTTCAAAGGTTTCTCCGCTCTCCCATACCGTAACAAAAACCATTACGGCAAAAAAGGCTACAAAGCCTACAGGTACCAGTATGGTTGCCCAAATAAACCCTTTACTTCGTACTCGTGTTATATATTCCCGCTTTAGTACAAGATAGACCTGCTTCCAGTTCATTTTAAAAGCTCCTGGTTTTTGATATTGTCTTCGCCCACCGTAGAGATGAAAATTTCATTTAATGAGGGTTCTACAAGCTGGAATTTGTGAATTTCTGAATGTTCCATCGCTCTTCTGAGAATCTCCTGAGAATCCAACCCGTTCAGAATTCGTATTTCCGCAAAATTGGTCGACCTGTTATTGATACGCACTTCTTCAAGCGTGTCCAGAAAACTACCGTCTCCCTGGAATTCGATCAGAACGGTATTCTTTCCAAAATCTTTTTTGATCTGTCGCAGATTACCGGTCAAAACAACTTTACCGTTGTTAAAAAGACAGATATCATCACACATCTGTTCAACCTGTTCCATTCGATGGGTAGAAAAGAGAATCGTTTTACCGCTCCCTTTCAGTTCAATGATAATCTCTTTCAATAGTTCACTGTTAATTGGATCGAGCCCGCTAAAAGGTTCATCAAATATATAAATACCGGGATCGTGAACAATTGTCGCAATAAATTGAATTTTCTGGCTCATTCCTTTTGAGAGTTCACCAACGGTTTTAGAGTGCCAGTCGTATGCGTTAAATCGGTTCAGCCAATACTTGATCTTCTCCCTTGCATCCGATGCTTTTAATCCCTTCAACTGTGCCAGGTACATTAACTGTTCGCCCACCTTCATCTTTTTGTACAAACCCCGCTCTTCGGGCATGTAACCGATCATTTTCTGGGTTTTTGGACTTACTTTTTCTCCATTAATAATAATCTCTCCCTCATCCTGTGGAATGATATAGTTAATCATCCGAATGGTGGTTGTTTTTCCGGCGCCATTTGGCCCCAAAAGCCCGAAGATTCTCCCTTTTTCAACTTCAAACGACACGTCACGGACCGCTTGTGTTTTGCCAAAAGTCTTGCTTACGTGGCTTACAGTAATGGTTTTCATGAATTAAGTTGCGTTATATAACCGTTTAATTCTATTTGATTTTAAGAATCAATCACACAGTATAAAACTTCTGCGGATTAAATAAATCATCCTTAAAAAATATTTTTACATAATTTAGAAACAGGCCGAAATTTATCCCGATTGTTAATTGCAGATGAAAGTTACTTTTACTTACTTAAGGCCAATTAATGGGTAAATTACGGTCAGCAATCTTAAAAGTTACAAATAAATTAGATGAACATTGTTCATATTACCTCAGAGTGTTATCCTGCCGCTAAATCGGGAGGCCTTGGAGATGTTGTCGGTGCGCTTCCAAAGTACTTGAATAAACTGGGAAATAAGTCATCTGTTATTCTTCCTTTTTACCACAACAACTGGTTGAAAAAGGCAGATACGGAAATTTTATATGAGGGCAGGGCACCGTTTGGTGCAGATTCTTTTTCCTTTCGGGTTCATAAGGTTATAAAACCCAAGCTCGGTTTTGAGCTTATGTTGATCGATATACCTGGCCGTTTCGACAGGCCGGGTGTCTATATCGATCCGTGGTCGGGACATCCATATTGGGATGAAAAAGAACGCTTTTTCAGTTTTCAGATCGCATCGCTCGAGTGGTTGGCCCATCAAAAAGCGCGTCCGGATATTATTCACTGCCATGATCATCACACGGCACTGGTTCCTTTTATGACCAGCTATTGCTTTCGTTATGAAAAATTCCGAAACATACCCACTGTATTGACCATTCATAACGGAGAGTATCAAGGACTATACAATCGGGATAGTTACTCGTTACTGCCTGCATTTAATTATGAAAAAATTGGCATGCTCGACTGGAACGGATCCCTGAACTCTTTGGCAGCAGGGATAAAAAGTGCATGGAAAGTTACCACTGTTTCGGAGGGTTATCTCGATGAATTAATGGAAAATTGCCATGGGCTGGAGTTATTGCTTCGCCACGAAAAAGATAAAACAGCAGGGATTCTGAATGGGATTGATTCAGAGGTATGGGACCCTGAATCTGACCCATATCTTGAGCATAATTTCTCAATCAAAAATTTTAAAACCGGCAAAAAGAAGAACAAGTCATCTCTTTGTGATACGTTTAATCTGGACTCTTCGCGACCGCTCTTTTCGTTTATTGGCCGCTTGGTTCGCGAGAAGGGAGCCGACATACTGCCGGAACTTATTACATCTTGTAAAGAACAGAATGTAGATGCTTCATTTTTTGTTTTGGGCACAGGAGACCCGGCACTGCATACACTATTTAAAACATTGCAGGGAGAATTTGTTGGATATTTTGATACTCGACTTGAGTATAATGAGGAGTTGGCACACCGGGTATACGCCGGCAGTGACTATTTACTGATGCCCTCTCGGGTGGAACCATGCGGTCTTAACCAGCTCTACTCAATGCGATACGGTACAATTCCTGTGGTAAGGAAGACAGGCGGCTTAGCCGATACGGTTCTTGACATTTCAAAAAAAGACGGTTATGGACTGGTATTTGAAGAGTTTGATATTGATGAAGCAGTTGATTCTATTAAACGAGCAGTGGATTTGTTCAACAAAAAGCAGTTATTTAATAAGAACAGAAAGAGAATTATGAATATGGACTTTTCCTGGGAAAGCGCAACAAAAAAATACGTTTCTTTATACAAGTCATTAATAATTTAAGAGGAGTAAATAATGAACGATAAAACTATTGCAATTATATTAGGAGGGGGCAGGGGAACACGTCTTGATCCATTAACACGACATCGCAGCAAGCCGGCCGTTCCTATTGCCGGTAAATACAGGCTGGTAGATATTCCAATTTCCAACTGTCTGAATTCAGGTATTCGAAAAATCTTTGTTCTCACTCAATTTAACTCTGCTTCGTTAAACCGGCATATCAAGAACACATACAACTTTGATCTCTTTTCATATGGCTTTGTAGATATTTTGGCTGCAGAGCAGACTCCAAAAAGCAGTAACTGGTTCCAGGGTACCGCCGATGCTGTTCGTCAGTCTATCCATCACATGGCCAATTATGAATATGATTATGTATTGGTTCTATCCGGAGATCAGCTCTATCAGATGGATTATGAAAAGTTGCTTGAAAAACATAAAGCTGCTGATGCAAATTTAACGGTAGCCACCATCCCGGTAAATGCAGAAGATGCATCGGACTTTGGAATCATGAAAACCAATAATAAAGCCGAAATCGAGAGTTTTGTAGAGAAACCTCCGGCTGAAGAGCTCTCTAAATGGGAATCGGAAACATCGGATGAGATGAAGGCTCAGGGCAGAGTATACCTGGCTTCTATGGGAATCTATGTATTTAATAAAAATGACTTGATCAATCTTTTTGATAATAATCCTGGTGCGACCGATTTTGGTAAGGAGATTATTCCAAAGGCAATAGAAGGTGGGGCAAAAGTAATCAGCTATCCATTTAGTGGTTATTGGACCGATATAGGTACGATCAAATCATTTTTTGAAGCCAATTTGGATCTGACCGAAACCGTTCCGGCATTTAATCTATACGATAATGAGCGCCTCATATACACCCGTGCCCGATTGCTGCCGGCTTCCAAGCTTACAGGAACGTCTCTTCAGCATGTATTGATAGCGGAGGGGTGTATTATTGAAGCCAGCAGGATTGAGCGTTCGGTTATTGGTATCCGCTCTCGAATCGGGAAAGGGACTACTATTGAGTCGTCCATTGTAATGGGTAATGATCATTTTGCCACAGATGCCGAGTTGAACAACCATACAAACGATACTCCTTTGATGGGTATAGGCCAGCGATGCTTCATAAGCCAGGCAATTATTGACAGAAATGTAAGAATTGGCAATGACGTCCGAATCGTGGGTGGATCGCACCTGGAAGACGGAAAGTATGAACATCACTCTGTCGTTGATGGAATTGTAGTGGTTCAAAAAGGAACTATCGTTCCTGATGGATACAGCATTTAACATGATAAAATGAAAACAGAACAGATTTAATTAATTCCACCGGGCTTTAGTATGCCCGACAGGCTAATGGCCTCATTCAATAATCCTATCAATCAAAGCAATTATGAATCGTTCTTACTTCACAAATCTGCTCACTATTGCCATATTGTTTACACTCTTTTCAGCATGTACCGATGCAGAACAACAGGAACGTTCATCCGAGCATAACCCGCAAGAGTCGTTAGCTCCGGAGCAGCTTGCTTTTTGGGACAACATCCAGGCTCATTGTGGAAATGCCTATCGGGGTAAACTTGCCGATGCAACTCCCTTCTATCAAACTTTTGATGCAGATCAAATTAGAATCCATGTCAGAAATTGTACCGATACCTTAACTCACATATCACTTCACATTGATGACAATCACTCCAGGAATCTAATGCTCACCAAGGTGGATGGAACACTTCGGCTAAAACATGATCACCGAAACCCGGATGGAACTGAAGAGGAGATAACCCAATATGGAGGTTACGCACCGGCACCCGGTTTAGAGCGCAGGCAGATTTTTGAAGCAGATGAGCATACCGCCGAAATTCTGCCCGATCGATTTGATAACTTTTGGTTTCTGGATATTATGGATGAGCAGACGTTTGCGTATGGCGTACACTGGCCCAAGCATGGACATTCCATCCGAATGGAGTTTGATATAAGCACTCCGGTTGAAGCACCTCCCGCTCCCTGGGGATATGAATAGGAGAGATTATTTTAGTCTTACCTATTCATTTGTTGTTTATAAAATCAGTGACCCTCTTTCTATCTGATTTGATATCCATAACTTATAGCAGGCCTTCTTTGGCATAACTCGTTAGCCGAATGCGTCCACTATGCTGCTTCGATAAGTTATATTTAAATAATTTCTTAAACGGTTTTATTTCCAACTATTTTCAATTGTGAAAATTATTGATAAAATTATCATCGAAAGTTGAAGATAGAGTACCCACTAAAAAAAAGGTGTAAGGGGTTTGGTGGAATCGTAGTGAACGGCTTTCAATTAGGCTAATCTGAATCTAATTGGGATAAAAAATGAAAAAAGTTTTAAAGGCAACAGGGATAACTGTAGGCATTCTTTTTGCAATTCTTCTTGTATTATCGGGTGTTATCTATATGATTTCCCAACAGCACTGG
>SKRK01000328.1 GCA_007118525.1 Balneolaceae bacterium | reverse complement strand
CAGCTGGTTTGATACTGTGCACTCATTTAATGACTTGCAGGAACAATTTCCAGGCATTTCCGAAATACTGATCCTATGGCTCCAAAATTACAAGGGTAAGGGGTTTGTAGAGATTGAAGGTATTGGAGATGAGATGGAGGCGAGTAATATTTTAGAGAAGTCCATAAAATCGTATAGAGAACGTCAGACTTTTTAAGCTTCAGTTTCAGCCTGGGTCTATTTTCTGAACTGTTACTTCAGAGTTGCTCTTCAGTTTGGTTTTTAGCGTACTTAATTGAGTGATTTCAGACTAATGACTCGGAGATTCTTGAATTGTACCGGCAACTAAATCCTGCCTCAATCTCTCAAGATCATTTTGCACAATCTGCCGCCGGATTGATTTTGTTTTTTCTATTTCCTCCAGCGTTTCATTTGCCTTGGTTAGGAATGATTCAGCAATGCTGTAGTTTCCCAGCGACATATGAAGCAGTCCAACCTGGTGATAGGCCAGGGCATGTTCGAGTGATTTGACTCCATGAATATTCTTAACCCGTTCATAACCTTCCAGAATCAGATCTTCGGCGGCTTCAACATTGTTTTCCGCTATGTAGGTTTGCCCAATGGTCATTTTTGTGCGAAGATAAAAAGAGTGTGCCGGTGAAAATGCATATTCAAAAACCGGCAGTGCTTTTTCAAGCAGAATTCTTGCCTCAGCAGGATTGTTTTTCATGAGTTGGAGCTCACCCATCGAGAACCAGGTCATTGCAGTTGATGCATGTTTTTCGCCGAGAGTTTGCAACCTGTAAGCCAGTACTTCTTCAAATAGTAGTTTAGATTCATCCAGCAGTCCCCGGTCACGTTTTAAGATAGCAAGATTGTTTAGTGTGAGCAGCGTATTAGGATGGGTTTTTCCTAAACTATTGTACCTGATTTGATAGGCATCGAGAAAGAGTTCTTCCGCCTCTTCAAAATGTCCAAGATTCATTAAAAGTGCACCCAGGCTGCTTTTGCTTTGTGCAATATCCGGATGGAAGCCTCCCAGTAGCTCCAGCCGTGTTGCAAGAACGGAACGGTAGATCTCTTCGGCCTCCTGGTAATTACCCTTATTAAAAAGAATGGAGCCAAGACTGTTACGTACGTTGGCGGTTTGAATGTGATTGGGCCCAAAATGCCTGTTGAGAAGTTCACTGCTGCTTCTGAAGAGTTTTTCAGCCTCTTCAAAATCACCTTGTCTTCTCAAAATATATCCAAGATCACTTTGTATGGAAGCAAGCATAGACACATCAGCAGTGCTGTTTTTATTATAGATGCCAAGGGCTCTGTTGAGTAAAATTTCTGCTGAATTGAAATCTCCCTGTGCTCCAAGAAGAGCTCCTAAACCGGCCATGACTGAAGCAGTTTCGATATGATCGGGCCCGTACTCTCTTGTATAAATGTTAACTGACTCTTCAAGCAGAGAATAAGAGTCAGTAAAATTACCGAGCTGGTAATAAATTCGGCCAATTACACTATACATTTGGGCTTGCAAAATGGGTTGTTCACTTAGAAGGTCGGCTCTCAGTAGTGCCCTCTGCAGTAGTTCCTGTGCAGTAATGGTATCTCCCAGGGCTTCACCGGGTTCGCTGGCCTTGAATAGATCGAATAGAAGTGACGTAATTTGTGCCGCTTTAGCAGCTTCAGTTTGTGCCTGGTTACGCTCGGTGGTAATGCTCTTAGTATGGAAAATGCTAAAAGATGTGACAGCCAATAGAACAGCGGCGGCTGCAGCTATAATTTTATATTTTCGAAGTACAAGTTTTTTAGCCTTATACCGGAATGTACCCTTATGAGCCAGTACAGGCAGATTAAACAGGTATCTTGTCAAGTCTTCAGAAAGAGTATCGGCTGTCTGATACCTTGCAACAATCTCCTTTCGAAGTGCTTTTGATGTAATCGCATCTATATCAGTCTTTAATTCATTGTAGAGCTTGACCGGTGTTGTAGACCTGAGATTTGAAAGCTCCTCCTTTTTCTCCAATTCCATCGCTGAAAAACACCGGGAGGGAGTACAGGGTACTTTGTTGCTGATGATCTGCTGTTGTTTTACAATGCTTGTATTTTGAAGATTAAACGGCGAACAACCGGAAAGCAGTTTGTATAAAATCACACCCAGTGAGTAGGTGTCTGTAGCCGTAGTAATGGTCTGTCCAAGCATCTGTTCGGGTGATGCGTAATTTGGGGTCATCAGACTTTGAGTAGCCTGCGTAATGGCCGGCCCACTTTTAAGGCCCTCTTCCAGGAGTTTGGCAATTCCGAAATCCAGAATCTTCACATTTCCACTGCAATCCACCAAGATGTTTGCAGGCTTAAGGTCACGGTGAATAATCATGTTGTTGTGAGCATATTGTACGGCATCACAAACTGTTATGACTAACTTTATTCGTTGCCTTACAGATAAATGGTTATGATCACAATACTCATCCAGAGGCATGCCATCAACATACTCCATGACCAGGTAGGGCAGTCCGCTTTTGGTGACTCCACCGTCAATAAGGCCGGCAATATTGGGATGGTTTAACCCGGCCAGTATAGATCTCTCACGCTCGAAACGCGAGATATTATCCGGGGTATCCATTCCGTGGCGGATAAGCTTGAGAGCTACTTTTCGTTTGAAGACTCCATCACACCGTTCAGCCAGAAAAACCGTTCCCATTCCCCCATGACTGATCAGTTGAATTATCTTGTATTTATCAATGGTTGTTCCCAGCAGGCTGCTATTGGATCCGGACTCCTTCTTATCGCGTATAAACTGTGTTAAAATTGCGTCCTGGGCTAATGATATCTCGTTGAAAAAGTCATCCGAATTTTCAATTGATGAGAGATAGTCAATCACTTCCTTTTTCAACTCGGTATCTTCTCCGCACTGATCTTCGACGTACTTCACCCTCGCCTCGACAGGAAGCATTAATACAGAATTGATAATGGATTCTATCTGTTCCCAGTTTCCCATAAAGAATAAATCGAGCTTATATCAGGCAGAAACTTTCTTAATACGTAAGCACGGTTTCTTAGATACTACCCCTTTAGTGTTTTAAATTAGGCAATATTACCTATATATATGAACCGTAAATGCGCATTTCCTTACAAAAATAGATGAGATTTTTTTAATTATTTCTGTTTGAGACAGAAAACAGGGCTTTTAAAAGCGCTGCGCAGGTCGGTACATTGCAAATTATATACGAAAACAGGATCGTTTAATCGTTTACAATGAAATTATTATGTCAAAATCGTGAGTAGGGGTTCATATGCAGTTTTAATTTTATATCGGATTCTGCTAAAAAAATATTTATCCCAATTGAAACCAACTCATGATCTTAGGTGTTTGATGCTGCATGGATAAACACTCAAATACTTCTGATGTGATCATTGTCGGTTCAGGAATGGGCGGGATGACTGCCGCTTCACTGCTTGCTAACGATGGTTACAAAGTTACAATTTTGGAAGCTTCACATGTGGCCGGCGGCTGCAGTTCATCATACAACAGAAAGGGGTACATTTTTGAGTCGGGCGCTACAACATTGATTGGGTTTGATGAACATCAACCGCTGAGGGCACTTGAAGAGAAACTGGGGATTGAAATTCCAAAAGTGGCGATAAACCCTTCCATGAAAGTTTACCAGGGTGATAAAGAGATTGTGAGATGGCAGGATCGCGAGAAATGGATTGTGGAGTCGATCAAGCACTTTGGAGAGGCAGCTGAACAGAAAACATTCTGGGAGTTGGCCTACCGCATTTCTGATGTGGTTTGGAAAGTGTCGGGGGTGAATCATTTCTTTCCGCCTTTAGATACCGGCGATTGGCTGGCCTTGTTGAAGAATGATCCCCGTGATGTGTGGGTACTTCCATATGCTCTAAAATCTGTAAGAAAATCAGCAATGGATATCGGGATATCTAACCCGGAATTTTTCCGGTTTTTGGACGAACAGCTCATGATTTCAGCCCAGTCAAAATCAGATGAAACGCCTTTCCTGTTTGGGGCGCCCGCCGTCACGTATACCAACTATACAAATTATTATGTACCCGGTGGATTGCTCGAAATGGTAAAAACTCTTGAGGAGTTCATCCTAGGAAAAGGCGGTGATATTCGCACAAAAGAGAGAGTATTGAGTATTGACAAAGAGGCCGGGCACTATTTAATTCGAACCTCAAAAAACAGAGTATATAAAGCTGATGCCGTCATATCCAATATCCCTGTTTGGAATATGGAGGAGATAACCCAGGGAGAGATTGCCTCCTATTTCAAACAGGAATCTGCCAGGTACGATGAAGCGTGGGGCGCATATACAATGGGATTAGTTACCAATGACCCTTACCCCGACGATTTGGCTTCTCATCACCAGGTTCACATAAACAGTGAAGATAAAATAGATGGGCTAGAAAGCGACTCAATTTTTGTATCCATTTCAAAACGAGAAGACCTGAAGAGATCACCTGGGGGCGACAGGGTCTTGAATATTTCAACACACGCAGAACCGGAGTATTGGTTTAATTTAAATGGTAAGTATGAGTCCGGTAAGGAGAGGGTTCAAAATCAAATTCTTAAACTGTTGCGAGAAAAGCTCCCGTTTTTCAAAGATGCAGAAATAAAACTGGCATTCTCTTCCACACCGGTAAGCTGGAGTAACTGGGTATACCGGAAAAAGGGCAGGGTAGGTGGAATACCTCAGAGTATGAGTCGTTCGTTATTGGACTGGACACCCAATAAAACACCGTTCGATGGCCTGTATTTATGCGGAGATACCGTTTTTCCCGGCCAGGGAATTCCCGGCGTAACTTTAAGCGGTTTTAACGTATATTACAGACTTCAGAAAAATCATAAAAATTTTCCGATTCATTGAATTACAACGACAGTAACTTTTCCCCAAATACGCAGTTTTCCATATTTCCACCAGCTGTAAAGCATCTGCTTATAATCAACCTGTTAGTTTTCTTTGCTCTTACAACTCCTGTATTTTATAGGTTCTTAATGGAGTTTGGAGCACTTTGGCCGGTTGGTTCCGGGTTATTTGCTCCCTGGCAGCTGGTTACCTACATGTTTTTACACGCCAGCCTGGGACATGTTTTTTTCAACCTGTTTGCCTTGTGGATTTTTGGCCAGGCCATTGAGAACTTTTGGGGAACAAAAAGATTTGTAAGCTATTATTTTTTAACAGGTATAGGAGCTGCGCTTATCCATATGTGGATTTCAGGTGGCGGTGCTCCCACCGTAGGTGCCTCCGGCGCCGTTTATGGTATACTGCTTGCTTTTGGGATGATGTTCCCAGAGCGCTACATCATGCTTTTGATACCGCCTATTCCAATTAAAGCAAAGTACTTTGTTGCGATATTCGGTGCAATTGAGCTGTTCTCGGGTTTAATGAGACCCGATAGCGGGATTGCCCATTTTGCCCATCTTGGTGGAATGGTAGTCGGATATATCCTGATAAAATTTTGGGGTATGAAAGGAGAAGGAAGGAGTTATAATTAACATGTCTATGTATCAGCAAGATTCTTTTGGAGGAGCATTTAAGCGCGGTTTTTTGCGAATGCCGGTAATTATCCGCACGCTCATCGCATTAAATGTACTGATCTTTATCTTCCAGGCGCTTTTTGGAAGCATACAGGTTGGCGACCGTTCACTCAACGAATTCATTGTCCGGTATTTTGGTTTTGATCCGACCCTGAGTACAGCCATTACGCAGCCCTGGCGGTTTGTTACCTATATGTTTCTGCATGGCAGCGGCTTTCACCTTCTTTTCAATATGCTGTGGTTATGGTGGATGGGTCGTGCCGTGGAAGAGGGGTTAGGGCCAAGAACTTTTTCAGTTGTCTATTTCGGTGCCGGTATCGGTGGTGCATTTTTCCACATTGCACTCTCATTTTTATATGGAACCAGTATCGTAATCGGGGCATCAGGCGCGGTTTTTGGGATCATGGTAGCATTTGCTTACATGTATCCGCGTACACCAATTATGCTCTTTTTGCTTCCGCCTATCGAAGCGCGTTACGTGGTGGCGGGCCTCATTGCTTTTGATGTACTCTTTATAGGAGCCGGTGATAATGTGGCACGCCTGGTTCACCTTGGAGGTGCCGGTATCGGTTACCTTCTGGTGAAGGCTCATTACGGCGGCACGGACCTGTCAAAAATAGTTCGCCCCATTGAACGCCTTTGGAACCCTGAAATGGCTAAACCAAAGAAGAGAAAACCAAAAAACAAGAAGATGTATTCAGTCAGCGATGTTGAAATCGTGGATGAGACCAATCAATCGGAACTGGATGACATTCTTGAAAAAATATCACGCGAAGGATATGATGGACTCACTGCTGAGGAAAAGAAAAAGCTGTTTGAGTTGAGTAAGAAGAATTAGCAGTTGACAGTTTTCAGTTGACAGTT
>SKRK01000256.1 GCA_007118525.1 Balneolaceae bacterium | reverse complement strand
GGGGTGAGTCCGTCACCGAAACCGATTCTTCAACTCATCCATCGGCATATAAATCAATGTCGGTTTTTGAAGGGGATCAACATAGGGTTCATCGCAGGCAAAAAGCTGATCGATGAGCATCTCCATTTCTGGTTCCAGGAGGCGTTTGCCTCGGGGGATTGCCGTACGGGACGCAAATGCGATGGCGACCTTCTCGCGGGCTTCCAGCTTTAATTTTTGGTTCAGGTCTCTGTATTGCTGAAGCATATCTCTTAAAACAGCCCGCTCATCTCCGATGTCAATATCGGCAGGTACGCCGTTAATGATGGCGGTGTTGCCGCTGAGCAGCTGAATACTGAATCCCATTCGCTGGATTATGGGAAGCAACTCTTTGAGAAGTGAAAATTCTGAAGCACCCAGCTCAACGGTTTGTGCAAAGAGCAGTTGCTGTGTTCCCGGAAGCGACTCTTCCGTGGCGCTGATGGCCTTCTCATAGATAATGCGCTTATGTGCCGCGTGCTGATCAATAACGCAAAGCCCGGTTCGGGTTTGAGTTAAAATATAGCTGTTGTGAAGCTGCCAGAAATCCTTGGCCGAAGCCTCTGTTGTTCTTCCCGATTCGCTCTCCGGCCTGTCTGCTTCACTTCTCTGGCCGCTGGTACCCGGAACACCATAAAGTCTTTCTGCACTCTCATCCCCATCAATGCGGGGCCGCTGCTCCCTGAAGTTAATCCGGGAGGGGTACTGCATCTGCTCTCCCTCGCTTCTGCCAAAACTGTGGCCTGTATGCTGCGAGCCGATCTGATCAAAACTCAGATCAAAATCACTCGTCATTCGCTCCGATCCCTCAACTTCGGGCACCACAAAATATTGATTCAGGGCTTTCTTGACAACCGATCGGGCCAGCTGTATGACGCTGCGTTCATCATCAAATTTTACCTCCATCTTTGCAGGATGGACATTCACATCCACCTGAGATGGATCCATCTCTAAAAAGATTGCATAAAACGGATATTCGTTCTGCTTGGTCCAGGCATCAAACAGGCTCAGAATCACGTAGGTTAGATACCGATGCTGAAAAGGGCGACCGTTTACGAACAGAAACTGTTCACCCCTGCTCTTTTTGGCCAGCTTGGGATCGGCCAAAAGTCCGTGAATCTTCACATAGCTGGTCTCCTCTTTAAAAGGGATAAGACTGGCACGGTACTGTTTCCCAAACAGATCGGTTACCCGCTGTTTCAATGGCTGAGCCGGTAGATGGTAGATTTTATCCCCATCGGCGTGAAGCTCAAACTCAATATCGGTATTGGCTAAAACCGCATTTTGAAACACCCGGATAATGTGTTTCAGTTCTGTGGCATCCGTCTTTAAAAACTGTCTCCGGGCAGGTACATTGTAAAACAGGTTTCGCACGGCAATGGAAGTTCCATCATCGATAGCGGCCGGTTCAAACCGCTTCTCCTCTCCTCCCCATATTTCGAGCAGTGTTCCGGCCTCATCTTCCACGCGCTTGGTCTTCATCTCCACCTGCGAAATGGATGCTATAGAGGCCATGGCCTCACCACGAAAACCCATGGTTCGAATTTTGAAAAGGTCTTCAATCGATTGAATTTTGGAGGTTGCGTGCCGCTCAAAACAGAGCCTGGCATCCTCCTCCGACATTCCTGAACCGTTGTCGATGACCTGAACCAATGTCCGGCCGGCCTGTTGAACAATCAATTTGATACGGTCTGCTGCCGCATCAACAGCGTTGTCGAGTAGTTCTTTGGCAACCGAGGCGGGTCGCTGAATTACCTCTCCTGCTGCAATTTTATTGGTTAACTCCGGGGGCATTGTTCGAATGATAGTCGTCCCCGTCTCAGCGGAATGTTTCAATATCTTACCGTTATTAAATTTTTTACTTACTTAGCCTAATCAGAGGATAGAAATTATATAGATTACAATTCCGAGGCCTATGGCGTAGATCAAAACACGAAGGGTCTGTCCATCCTTGCGGCTGTGTTTTGTTTTAATGCGAATTCGGCGGCGACGCTTTTCCTCTTCTTCAGGGTCGTGATACCTGAGCGGCATATCAAACTTCTTAGGCTTGGCCCGACGGCCCATCATGGGTCTGATCATAATAAAACTCCGTTTTTAGCCTTTAACGAACGTGATGCTCAATTCGTTTAAATATACAATTTGACTTGGGAAAAAACGAATTCAGGAATTAAAATGAGCACGCCAATGTAAGTCAATTCTTAGTTAGTGCCGTTAAATGGACGATTGACAGCAGCCTGTTTGCGGGTATTCTCTATCTGAGTTTTACTTATTCGTGTTCGGTTTCCCTGAAAGCATCCCGGAGCCATCAGATTACCGGTCAAAGTACAGGTTACATGCGGCAAACCGAGTGAATGCCCCAGTTCATGAGCAAGAATTCTTACCAATCCGCCTTCAAGGGCAATTCCACCCATTGGATCCACTTCCGGCTGAAGAACTGCTGCCAAATCCGGGAAATAGACTCCTCCGATACCACCTCCAAAATCGTGAATCAGAAATACATCCCATGTATCGGAGGATAGTTTATCTCCCGGAATAATGCTTCGCAACAATGACATCGATCGGGGAAATTCATTATTCATCATTAACTCAAATAATTCTGCATTTTGAGCTTCTTCTGTTGACAATAGAGTGATATTCCACTGTATATTCGCCTGAGACCAAACTTTGTTAACCCCCTCAAGTAGTTCTTCAACCTCAACAGAATTCAGCGTTGCCGTTATATTTTCCGATTTTGAAGACTCCAGCAGAAATACCCTCACGTCTAACTCTATCAGCTGCCCACTATCCTCAAAACCGGGTGATGTTGAATCGCAGAATGCAAAAATAGTGGCAATTAAAAATAATTGAAGGACGCGTACACCTGATTTATAATATTTGTTAATCGCCATTTACATTTTATCTCATTGAAGGCTGCTGCGTAAAAACTAAAAACAAGAGTTGCAAGGAGTATCACAAAAAGATCATAATCCAATGAGGCTGCTGTTGAACATATCTCAACTATCATCACATTCTGATAAGGTATTTCTACATCCCCATCTATCTGCTCTTACTTACGAGAATTGCCTGTTCACTAAAATCAATTCAGAGAGGCCATGGAGAAATTACAAGGGCTTTAAGCAGTCAGAATACAAAACTGTCATTCAACAGCGATCAATAGCAGAACACAGTCGAAGCGTAACCAAATTTTCGTTATTATTAGCGGATATATAACTGCTAACCTAAAACCACTGAGACGAATGAGTTTTGATAAATTAGAAAGACCTGCAAAGGGAAGTGTTATTAAGAAAAATAGCGACGGTTCACTAAACGTTGGTAATGATCCGGTTATCCCCTATATCGAAGGAGATGGAATTGGAATTGATATTTCTCCGGTGATGAAAAATGTTGTAGACAGCGCTGTAAACAAAGCATATAACGGCGAAAAAGAGATAAACTGGTTTGAGGTTTATGCCGGTGAGAAAGCACTGGAAGTATATGGAAATGATGACTGGTTGCCACAAGATACACTGACGGCTTTTGAAGAGTACCTTGTTGGAATTAAAGGCCCGCTAACGACACCTGTTGGGGGCGGAATTCGCTCTCTAAACGTAGCGATTCGTCAGAAACTGGATCTCTATGCATGTGTTCGACCTGTAAAATATTATACGGGTACCCCAAGCCCTGTAAAGCAGCCCGAGCTGACCGACATGGTAATTTTCCGCGAGAATACGGAGGATATTTATGCCGGTATCGAATATCAGACCGGTACACCGGAGAACAAAAAGCTGAAAGACTTTTTGATGAATGAATTGGGCACAAAGAACATCCGATTTCCGGAAACCTCTTCGCTGGGTATTAAGCCCATCTCAATTGAAGGCACCAACAGGCTGGTTCGTGCAGCCATCAACTATGCCATTGAGCAGAAGCGCGACAGTGTAACCCTGGTTCACAAGGGAAACATTATGAAATTCACTGAGGGCAGCTTTAAGAACTGGGGATATGAGCTGGCCAAAAAAGAGTTCGGTGCCAAGGAGATCGATGGCGGGCCGTGGTGCAAATTGCCCAACGGTATTGTGATCAAGGATGTAATTGCTGATGCATTTTTACAGCAGATTCTGACCCGTCCGGCCGAGTACGACGTGATTGCCACCATGAACCTGAACGGCGACTATATCTCAGATGCCCTTGCCGCTTGTGTGGGCGGAATCGGGATTGCGCCCGGTGCCAACATCAACTACGATACCGGAATTGCGGTATTTGAAGCTACCCACGGAACCGCACCGAAATATACAGGCCAGGATAAAGTGAATCCCGGTTCGCTTATACTATCTGCCGTTATGATGCTCCGCTACCTTGGATGGGGAGAGGCGGCCGATCTGATTGAGAAAGGCCTCGAAGCAGCCATTAGCGATAAGCGTGTAACCTACGATTTTGAACGATTGATGGAAGGTGCCACCCTCCTGAAATGCTCTGAATTTGGCGATGAGATCGTTAAAAACATGTAGTTTTAAAACGTAAAAAATTCATCTTTTCAAAAGCCTTCCCGCAGAAATGCCGGAAGGTTTTTTTATGATTGATTGCCCCAACACAGGTTTAAAAAATATCTCCAAACAATTTTAAATCTCCCGAAATCGTTTAAATTACATAGAATAGTTAATTCAATTCGAGCTCATGAGACTACTCCTCCTCTTCTTTATCTCTGTATCCATACTTGGAGCCTGTACTTCAACCGAAAACATGCATACAGAAAACTTTGAACGCGGGCCGGATATCACTGAAATTAACCCATCGCTGTCCATTCTTGACCACCTTAAAAGAGTACCCGGGTTAACGATTTTTCAGAGAGGAGACGACGTCGGAGTTTTTATGCGTGGAATAAGTACTATATACGGTGAAAACAATGTTCTGTTTGTGGTTAATGGAACACCTATAAGCAACAGCTACTTTGATCTTATCCAGGCTGTAGACGTAAACGACGTGAAAGATATCAAACTGCTGCGCAGTTCTATGGGATCCCAATTTTATGGAATGCGTGGAGCAAATGGAGTTGTGGAAATCACAACTAAATAGTGCCAAAAGTTAAAGTATCCTCCTCGCACCCAGGTATCTTCCTGCCCAATAGTTCTGAGAAAGGTTTGAGATCATAACACCACGCGAGACGGAAGCGTGAAGGAAATCACCATCTTCGATAGCAATGCCAACGTGAAGTACTCCCCTGTCTGTCCGGAAGAAGATAAGGTCGCCGGGCAGGATGCTGTTTCTTCTCACACCCGACCCCTCCTGAAGCTGTTCACGTGTATTTCTTGGGAGATCTTCCCCAAAAAAGTCCCGAAATACAATCTGTGTAAACGACGAACAGTCAACTCCGTTTATTCCGTTGCCACCCAGAATGTAGGGTGTTCCCTCCCACTCACCATGGGCACCGTAAAGCTGCTGAACCACCTCGTCAAAACCGGATACAGTTGCGGAAGCAGCAACCGGAACGGAACCCGGTCCACTGCCTGATGACGGAGCAGAATCTCTCGGCACAACACCACAGGCATAGAAAAATATTCCGATAAACAGGAACATGGAAACGATCTTAAACCGGAAGAGATTAAACACAGCGTTCACTATTTGCAGATGGATATTGTATCTTTTACGAAACGAATTTACGAAAACATGAGATTACTTGTAAACATTGATCATATTGCCACGCTCAGAAATGCACGAGGCGAGGGTTACCCCGATCCGATTGAGGGGGCAGCCGTTTGTGAAGAAGCCGGTGCAGCAGGTATTGTGTTTCACCTCCGGGGCGACAGGCGCCATATTATAGATGAGGACGTCTACAGGCTAAAGAAGTCAGTAAAAGGAACACTCGATTTTGAGATGTCTGCATCAGAAGAGATGATCCGGATCTGCAAAGAGGTAAATCCACATCTCTGCACGCTTGTTCCCGAAGGACGTGAAGAGCTCACTACGGAAGGCGGACTGAACATGAAAACAGTCTATAGTGATTTCGAACAGAGAGTTTTCCCGGAATTTAAAGGTACCGGAATTGAAATAAGTCTCTTTCTTGATCCCAATCCTGAAGATATTGAACTGGCACATAAACTCGGAGCAGATACTATTGAACTTCACACCGGAACATTTGCCAATGCAGTGGATAAAGAAACACAGTTAAATGAACTTGAACGCTTGAGAAAAGGAGCAGAACTTATTCATGAAGCAGGCATGACCGTAAACGCCGGCCATGGATTGAATCTCGACAACCTCCCTATACTTATTGAGCATGTACCACATCTTTACGATATCAGCATAGGACATGCGCTTATCTCGAAATCGATTTTTTGGGGTTTGGAAAAAACGGTAAAGGAGTATCTTAAAATTATGGACGTGTAAATCTCTCATTGATGAGATGATTTTT
>SKRK01000011.1 GCA_007118525.1 Balneolaceae bacterium | reverse complement strand
TTTGAGCGGGAGTAGCAGGTGAACTGGCACAAGCTTCAAATTTGAGTAGAGTTCAATAAATATTTATCTGAACCTGTTTATTGAATGTAATTCCTTCAAATATAATTTTAACAGGGGTTTAGTGGTGTTGTTGTGTCATTTATTGAAAAGGGGTATTTTCGTCAGTAACGTTATTTTCTCTGACTTTTTCATCAATAGGCCTCAATAACAACATCTTTATGATTAATCACCTATTTAAATACTTCTCCCGAATCTTTATTGGAATAGTATTATTGGCATTATTATCAGCAGATGGATTAGCCCAAAATTTTACCTCTCCCATTTCTTGGCATCATCATCTCTATGAAGCGCGTGTATCTGCATTGGGTCAATCTACTGCTGCACTTAACAATCGTACATCTAACCATATAAATCCGGCAATTCCTTTAGAAAGTGGTGTTTTAAATGCATCAAGCTTTCTTTTTTCCGTCGCTGCTATTGAATCGACTGTGATACCAAATAGTGCAAACTTACACAGTCCGTCGATAAGTTACTCAAATCGAGGATTTTCATACTCTGCGATGATGGATTATACTTCTTTTACTTTACCGAGTGACTTTAGTTTTGAAGGTGGAGACTTTAGCTTAACCAATAGGCTACTACGCTTTCATGTCGGTTATCAAATCAATAAAAATTTCTCATTAGGAGCTGGAATTTTACATAGTTCTTATAAGTCACCAATTTTTGGTAGCGGTGAATTTGGTGGGAATGCAACTGCATGGGGAATCAATCTTGGGGCGTATTATCAAAATCAGTTCGAATCTGATAATTTTGTTTTTAGACCACAGACTGGTTTGTCACTCAACGATTTAAGCGATGGTTTTGATTTTGAAAGCACCGATATGAATGAAACAAATCTACCCGGACAAATCAGATTAGGGTTAGGGCTGGACATATCAAGTAAAAATTTGCGACATAACCGCCCTCTATTTGGTGGTGGAATATATACCGGTTTCAGTAAATACCTCGCACGATGGGAAGTGGTAGACGAAACTTCATTTACATCTCCAAGTGGTTTTATGGCGCTTTTTACAACCTGGAACAGTTTTGAAAGATTCGACGGCACTAAAATGGTTGAGATATCATTGGGTGAACAAATTTCTACAAGTATCGGCTTTGAACTTCATTATCTGGAAACCATTTATCTGAGATATGGAATCGTTGGGGGTTCGGATTACTGGATCAGGCCGCAAAATGGTTTAGGTGCAGAAATAGACCTTTACTATGTATCATTAGCGGTTACTCACTTGAATTTTCATTCGTCCGATCTCTGGGGCCCCCGGGATGATACTATATTTGCTCAAGCCACATTGCGTTTACCAATTGATGGACAGTCAAGAGACACATTGTTGGGCAGATTGTTCAATCGGTAACATCTATAATCATTAATTCAGAATAGTAACTGCAACTTTTCAGAAAAATAACCAGCGGTTCGTGCGGACGAGTTTGCAGTTTGGGGCTTTAGATAGTTGGTTGCCTCGCCGTTTAGCCGCTGAGCCGTTACTATCCTTTTCCTCAATTCTTGATACCTGTCTTGTTTTAAGCAGATGTCTTGTAGTCAGAAAGCAAAATTTCACCAACAAGGAAGAGAGAAAACAACGCTTATACCCGCCTCTATTGATGTAAAACAGTGGCAGAGTTTCGGGAAATTCATATCTTACTAAATAGAATAAAGATCTGTTTAATCTGAAAAATCAACCAAGAGGAGTGAGGAGATACGATGGCAGAAAAGAGAAAAAATGTAATCATAATTGGGGCGGCTGGACGCGATTTCCACAATTTCAATACCAGATACAGGGGAAAGAAAGAATATAACGTTGTTGCTTTTACCGCAGCTCAAATTCCGGATATTGATGACCGGAAATATCCGCCTGAGTTGGCCGGTAATTTGTATCCGGAAGGTATTCCGATCTATTCTCAGGAAAAACTCTTTGAACTGATACAGGATTTGGAAGTTGATATATGTGCGTTCTCATATAGCGACGTATCATACCGTGAGGTGATGAGTGTGGCTTCGGAAGTGAATGCGGCAGGCGCAGACTTTGTGCTGATTGGAACTAAAGATACAATGATTGAGAGCAGCAAACCGGTGATTGCGGTGTGCGCTGTACGTACAGGATGCGGAAAAAGTCAGACATCACGCAAAGTAATCGAAGAACTCATGGAGCTTGGGTTGAAGGTAGTTGCCATCCGGCATCCAATGCCGTATGGTGATCTGACCGCTCAGAAAGTACAGCGATTTGCCGTTTTGGAAGATCTGAAAAAACACAGCTGCACCATCGAAGAGATGGAAGAGTATGAACCGCACGTGACGCGCGGAAATATTATTTATGCCGGAGTCGATTATGAAGCTATTGTGAGAGAGGCCGAAAAAGAGGCCGATGTGATCGTCTGGGATGGCGGAAATAATGATTTTCCTTTTTATAAAACGGATTTAATGATAACAATCGTTGATCCACATCGCCCGGGTGATGAACTCAATTACTATCCGGGTGAAACAAATCTGAGGCTTGCCGATGTAATTCTGATCAACAAAATTGATACGGCTTCACCCGGGAATATTCAGACGGTGAGGGATAATATTCAAAAAATAAACCCGGATGCAGTTATTGTAGACGCAGCATCACCGGTAACAGTTGATCAGCCCGGGCTGATCAGGGGAAAACGGGTTCTGGCTGTTGAAGATGGACCGACTCTTACGCACGGTGGAATGAAACTGGGAGCAGGAATTGTAGCAGCCAGGAAATTTGGAGCTGCTGAAATTATAGACCCGCGGCCTTACGCTGTTGGACGTATTCAGGAGACATTTAGAATCTATCCTGAAATTGGCACGCTGCTGCCTGCCATGGGGTATGGAAAAGAGCAGATAAAAGATCTCGAAGAGACCATCAACAAAGCCGATTGTGACACGGTGATTGTGGGCACGCCTATCGACTTATCCAGAATCCTGGAGGTAAATAAACCGATGGTGCGTGTGGGATACGACCTTCAGGAAATCGGGTCGCCTAACCTGTATGATATTTTGAAAGATTTTGCAGATAAGAAGAAACTGACGAACTAAAACGGTTTTAAAGCCGGTCGTGAACTTTGGCCAGGACAGGAACCTGCATACCCAGCCTTTTCATAATCGGATCGTAGTGGTCGATCAACTCCGGATCTCTCCGGACAAAAAGCCGGACAACCGGATCAGGAAAAGGATCAATGTTATCTTTGTCCCGAAGGATGGTGAGGGTGGAATTCATTCCGCGTCCGTTATCAGACAATCTTCAGCACATCAGCCAACACGCCGCCCGCCGTAACCTCCTTGCCGGCGCCCGGCCCCTGGATAATCAGCGGCTGATCCAGATAGCGCCTGGTTCTGATCTCAATCAGGTTGTTCGTTCCCGTGAGATTGCCCACAGGTGATGAGACAGGAACAGATTGAATGCCTACCCGGATTTCTCCATCTTTCATGCTGCCGGAGTACCTGAGGGTATTGCCTTTTTTCTTCTCATGGAGGAGACGCTCTTTCCACTCGTTGTCAAATTCATGAAGGCGATTTAAAAATGTTGAGGAATCAACATTTACAAGGGGGGCGGGAATCAGGGACTCCACCTCAATCTCCTCACGCTCCAGTCGAAAACCGCAGGTTCGGGCAAGAATCAGAAACTTTCGGGCTACATCTTCGCCGGAGAGGTCATCTCGCGGGTCGGGTTCCGAATATCCGAGTGAGCGGGCCCTGATTATGGTATCGCTGAAGGATTTGCCCTTGTCGAGCTGTGAAAACAGGTAGGTCATGGTACCCGAAACCACGCCGCTGATCTCAATGATTTTATCGCCCGAATCTATCAGGTTTTTCAGCGTGCTTATTACCGGCAGGCCGGCACCGACATTGGTTTCGTAAAGGAATTTCACGTTGTTTCTCCTGGCCGTACTGTGCAGCTCATCAAATTTCTGCTGGCTCTGCGTATTTGCCAGTTTACTCGGGCTCACCACGTGGATTCCCGTTGAGAGCAGTTCGGGGTAGAGTTCGGCAACATCCCGGTTGCCGGATGCATCCACAAAAATGACGCTCCCTTTCTCATAGGAAGCCAGTTTCCGGACGATGGTTTTCCACTCTTTTTGAGGAGCCCTGTGTAGGTCGTTAATAGAGAAGTCAGTTTGTGAGTGATCAAGCCACAGCACACCTTTTGAATTACAGACCCCGAGCACCCGAAGGGATTGCTGATTGGAAACCTGCTTCAGAAATGTACTGCCTACAGCTCCAACCCCCGCAAGAAAGATCTTTTTTGCGGATGGAGCCTGTTTTAGAACTGTATTTGATTGTGCTATAGCTGTTAATGATGTCATTTCAGGTAGTGAGAATCGGTTTAATTTGGGTAATCGGTTTAACAATATGGTTGATCTGCTCAAACTCTATCAGGAACGCGTCGTGGCCATAAGCAGATTTTATCTCGTGATATCTGCCGTTTGGAAACAGTGCAGCGAGCTCTTTCTGTTCGGTGGTAGGGTAGAGGTGATCCGAATCGATGCCGATCACCTGAACGGGAATTTCAATCCGGTTCAGTACATGATCGATGTATCCGCGTCCGCGGGCAATATCGTGCGTATCCATAGCGCGGGTTAATATGGTGTAGGAGAGGGCGTCGAACCGCCTGGCGAGTTTATCCCCCTGGTAGTTCAGGTACGACTCCACCTGGAACTGTCCGTCTTCGTTTTGCAGCTTGCGGCCGAATTTTTGGTTGTAATTTTCAGGGGCACGATAGGTGATCATCGCCATCATCCGGGCTGCGGCCAGTCCGTTCACGGGACCGTTGCCGGGTTCGTAATTCCCGCCTTTCCAGTTGCTGTCGCTGTAAATAGCTGCCCGCTGGGCATGACTGATGCCGATAGCCCATGGAGTATGGGCTTTGCCCATAGCGATCAGTGCGGCCGATTTTATGGGCTGATGCATAAGCAGAAATTCAAGTGCCTGCATGCCGCCCAGTGAGCCGCCCAGCACAAGCTCAATCCCCCTGATATCGAGCTGGTTGAGCAGCAGCTGCTGAAAACGAACCATATCCCGTATGGTGATTTCGGGAAAACCGGCGCGATAGGATTCCCCGGTACGCGGATCAATGCTCCAGGGCCCAATGGAGCCGTAGTTACTGCCGGGCACGTTGATACAAATGATAAAATGTTCGGCAGGATCACACAGCTTACCCTCACCGAAAATTCCGGGAAACCACTCATCCGCCGCCGCATGCCCCGTTAGCGCATGACAGATCAGAATCACGTTGTCGCGGGTTTCATTTAGCGTGCCCCAGGTTTTATAGGCCGCATCAGGCGTTTCAAATCGAAAGCCCGATTCGGTAATGAATGCATTGTTAAGTGTTGTTCTGGTAATTCCCTGGTTCATGTATTTCAGTTGGTTAGGAATCAAAGCCGGGTATTTGTTTTACCCGGCTCCGGATTTTCAGGATTGTTTAAAAGTTACAGAGCCTTGCAGGGGAACCGGGTTTTGAATGATGTCAAGCACCGGGCACCTTCTCACGGAGAACTCTTCCAGTTGCTGAAGTTTTTCCGTGTCGGTTTCGTTTGTTTCGATGACGGTTTTATAGCGAACCCCGGTAAATCCGGCCCGTTCATCGGTCAAATTCAGAAAGCCGTGCAGGTCCAGATCGCCCTCCACATCCACACGGACCGAGGTAAGTTCAATGCCAAGTACAGTGGCATACGCTTTGATAACGATCTCCTGGCAGGCGGCAAAAGCGCCAAGTACGTATTCCACAGGATTCGGGCCCCGGTCTGTTCCGCCGAGATCTGATGGTTCATCCGAGAGAAAACGGAAGTCGCGAACGTCTATCTCTGCGAGAAATCCATCTTCCAGCTTCGATTTTGCCCTGAATACGGCATTGGCCTGACTCGGATCGTTTTGAATTCCATTGATCAGGTTCAGAAGTACCCGTTCAAGTTGCTGGTTCTGTTGTAATTTTACGGTACTCATTTGTATCTTTTGTTTAGTCGTGATGCCGGTTGGCCTCTGCAAAAGTTCCTTCCGGCGTTATTGATGTTGACCCGGTTCCGATTTTCGGAGCCGGGTTTTTTTATAATGTCCCCTTTGAAGAGGAAGTGCTTTGATTGTTGAGATTTTTGGTTCAGCTTAGAATTCCCCTCCTTTGCAAGGAGGGGATAAAGGGGTGGTTGATTCAGGGCACTTAACCATCAAAGTACCACCCCCGGCCCCTCCTTAAAAAGGAGGGGAGTATTCTGGCCCTTTCAAGGTTTATCCCGAAGAACTCAGGCAGTCACCTTAATCTTCTTAAAGGCTTGCTCGAAATCGGCGATAATATCGTCGATATGCTCAATGCCGACTGAAACACGGATCAAATCCTCCTTGACGCCGCCGGATGCCTG
>SKRK01000259.1 GCA_007118525.1 Balneolaceae bacterium | reverse complement strand
TCATCAGCACCGCCGCCAATGCCACGGATAACCCGGGGATTTTCAACATCTCCCTGTTCATTCACAATAAATTGAATAAAAACCCTTCCTTCAATGCCGGCTCTTCGCGCCATTTCCGGATAGCGAATTTCACGCTGAATAGATGTCAGGCCGCCAATCAATTCGGGCATGTCTTCAACAACCACAAAGAAGTCTTCATCAGCTGTTTGTTCTCTGTTAATGTCCATCAGAAGAGTTTGTGTTTCCATTCCCAATGCCTTCAATGTCATATTGTACGACTCCTCACTGAGTTTGGTGTTGATAAGTATCACACCCATTTCACCTCTGCTGCCATACTTTTCTACAGCAGCTTCTCCCTTCAGAATATTGATCGACTGGATATGCTCGGGCTGCAGCATCCGGAGTTGTGCGAGTTTACTTTCGTGCCTTTCTGCCTGCTCCTCCTCACTCATAAAGATGACCACCTGGTGAAACCCACGATCACCGGTTCGATCTATATCAGTCATTAAATTGAGTTCCTCTTCATCAAACACGCTCTGTGTTTGCATATCCGTGCAGGCCATTACAATGACTGTGGAGAAGAAAATTGCTCCAAGCAGTGTCAGGCTCGTTCGTTTAGGAATCGGTTTTGTATTGGTTTGTTGGGTAATCATTGTGATCCTCTTTTTTAGGTTTGATGATTCCTGAGCCATATTTACGGAAAGTTCTTTATCGATATTTGTCATCGGTATGAGTTCGAGCAGAAGCGAGGCGTACTCTTTTCTGGAGATGGATTTTTCACTTAGCACAAGATGATCGCATCTGAGCTCCCTGTACTCAACCAGTTCATGTTTGAGCCGGTGAACAAGCGGATGAAACCAGAAAAGAGCTTCTGTCAAAATCACCATCAAATGAGAGAAAAAGTCGTGCTGGGTGATATGCGTGAGCTCATGACGAATAGCGAGGTTTAATTTCCCGGGTTGGTTTCGCAAAGATTCAGGCAGCAGAATGACGGGATTTCTAAACCCAAAAGTAACAGGAACTATATCGGTTTCAAGAAAAGATACCTGAACTCTTTTTCGTGTACTAATGGCCAGCCCAAGATTGGCCGCACTCAATTGATCCAGTTCTGTTACCGGCTCAAACAGGCATCGCTGTCGTAACTTTTTTAACTGAACTGCCTGAATAATGAAACGTCCAATAAAAAACGTGACGCCGGCTGAAAACAGAAAGAAAAGCATAGCATGGATCATAGAGATCATCGGGATACCCGAAGACTCTTCAATGGGCGTAAATGCTATATCCAAGGGATTTGTGAGTGTAATAAATGTCAGACTGGCTTCGGGAGATGCTGAAAAGAACCACCCGGAAGCGGTGTGAATCAGTGCCAGTAGAAGGAGCCCAGCCGGAAGAGAAAAAATGAGTGCCAGACGTGTATGGTATTGATAAAATGGATGGGTGTTATCAAAAATCCGTAATACGAACCAGGCAAGTGAACTGAGTAGAGTCCAAATAACAAGTGGAAGCCATGTGTTTTTAAAGGCAACCGCTGCCAGGTCCGCCATCTGCAATATCATTGATTCCATGGTTTCAGCTCTCCAGTTTGTCGATCATTCTCTTAATCTCTTCACGCTCAGAGTCGGAGAGTTTCTCGTGCTGCACAAGTGCCTGAACCAGGTCTTTCGGCGAGCCGTGAAATACTTTATCAACCAGCCGGTCAACCAGGTTATAGCGGACATCCTCCGGCTGAATAGCAGCGCTATATATATAGCTTAACCCCTTTTTTCGATATTTCAGGTAGTTTTTATCAGCCAGATTCTTCAAAACGGTCATTACCGTGGTATAGGCTACTTTCCGGTTTTCCAGTATTTTTTCGCGAACTTCAGATACAGAAGCTTCACCAAGCTCCCAAACATGATTTAAAACTTCCATTTCTGTTTCGCCGAGGGGAGTAAGTGATTTTCGCATGGCTATTTGAATAATTTTAAGAGTAATTAGTGAGCATTTGCGGAATTATTGATCGTATCTGAAAGAACCAGTCCAATTCAGAAACGGCATACGCATTTCCTAGTACTAATAACGTAGTACTAAGGACAAAAAGCAAGCCCGTTTGGAAAAAACTTTAAGCTGAGCTGAATATATTACACGAAAAGGAGAGCGGACTTTTTATGGATTTAGAATTTTCTTGCAGGCAGAGATAACTTCATCCACCGTTTGAGCCAAGAAACAGTGATCTGCACTCTGTTCAAGAAAGAAATCATATTGCAAGCGTGTCACTTTAGTAAAGATGACCGGTTTGCCTGTTTTAAGCGCAATGGCCGCTTCCGAAGCTGTACCCGGCCCCATACCGCAAACCACTACAACGTCGGACGTGAGGATATTGATCACATTCCGGGCATGGCCCAATTAAATTCAGAAACAACCATCAGATATGGAACGTGTTTGAACCAATTGAGATTTAAATTGATAAAATAGAATGTAATTATGCCCAGACAGTTTTTAAAACAGATCGACCAAAAAATTCAGAAAGCTGATCTTTCCATTCACGACAAATCGGTATTCATTCTGCCTGATCAGTTAAATCTCTCTGCCTGGCCCGAATGGGTTGCCGAGGAGAAACCCCTGCTTATTTTCATGGAGAGCAGAGAGAAGGGAGCTGAGATCCCCCACCATAAAATTAAAATGGTATATCTGCTGAGCAGCATGAGGCATTTTGCTCTTGAGTGCGCCGATAAGGGCTTTCCGGTTCTCTACCACTCTGCTGCCGGGCATTTTGATAAAGACCTCAATGAGATATTGGAGGCCTATGACGGTAAACTGTTTTTTATGACTCCCTCAGAGTGGGATACGAGGAATCGCCTGAGAGAGATAAAATCATCGTATGGAGAAAGGGTAGAGGAGGTTCCAAATGGATTTTTTCTTGCCGATGCGGAAAAGTGGAAGGAGAAAATAGCGCCAGGCTATCGAATGGAGTATTTCTATCGCGATATGCGCCGTAAAACCGGCTACCTGATTGATGGTGAGGCCCCGGAGGGAGGGGAGTGGAATTACGATGACCAAAACCGGGAGTCGCTTCCCAAAGATCATCCGGTCCCAAAAATAAAAGCGTTTGAACCCGATGAGATTACCAAAGAGGTGATGGCATTTATCGAAGAGTACTTTTCAGATCACTTTGGCAGCCTTAACCACTTTCCATATGCGGTTACCCGCAGGCAGGCCCTTGAGCTTCTGGAACATTTTGTAACGGAACGTTTGGATGAATTCGGCCCCTATGAAGACGCTCTTAAAACCGGCGATCATCAGCTGTTTCACTCTCAGCTATCCATTTATCTTAACAATGGGTTGCTGCTCCCTGACGAAGTGTGTGAACTAGCCATTAAAGCGTACGATAAAGGAAATGCACGGCTAAACTCCGTTGAAGGATTTGTTCGTCAGATTATAGGCTGGAGAGAATTTATTCGGATTTATTATGAAGCGATGATGCCGGGCATTCGGGACGCAAATCACTTTGAGTTCAAGGAGAAACTGCCCGACATGTACTGGACCGGAGAGACCCGGATGAAGTGCATGGAGGAGAGTATCAGGCCTGTTATTGAGGAGGGGTATTCGCATCATATTCAGCGCCTGATGATTCTGAGTAATTTCAGCAATCTTACAGAAACCGATCCGCGTGAGCTGAATCGCTGGTTTTGGCTCGCCTATGTGGATGCCCATGAGTGGGTGGAACTTCCAAATGTACTTGGAATGAGCACCTTTGCCGATGGGGGAGTTTTGGCTTCAAAACCCTATGTATCCAGCGGTAACTACATCAACAAGATGAGCGACTACTGTAAAAATTGCGAATACAGCGTCACCAAAAAGACAGGAGAGAAGGCGTGTCCGTTCAACTACCTCTATTGGAATTTTGTGGACAAGCAGCGCGAAACCTTTAACGACAGCGGCAGGGTCAATTTTATGGTAAATATGTTTGACAACAAAAAGTCGGCTGAGGAGAAGGATAAGATCAGGGAGTCGAGCGAGCGGTTTCTCAACGAGTTGAAACGTTGAGACTGAGTTCCAAAACACCGCATAAATTCTTAACTTCGCACACCAAGAAATTACAGCACCTATATGAGCAAAAATGTGAGTGAAGTTACCCTGCGTACGAAAGGAATATTACCGATTCAAAAACTGAAAGTACTGGTTGAGGCGGGTATTATTTCAGGTAAGGAAGGCTATCCGATTGAGGAGAATCAATTCCAGCCAAATTCGATTGATCTTCGTCTGGGTGAGATCGCCTACCGGGTGCGAAGCAGCTTTTTACCGGAAAATGAGTCGGTTAAACAGAAGATCGACAAGCTGCACCAATACTCGCTATCCATTAAAGACGGCGCTGTACTGGAGCCCAACTGCGTCTACATCATACCGCTGCTTGAGAAACTAAAGCTGCCTAAATCACACTTTTCTGCCCAGAAAAAATTGTTTAACGGCTCAAACAGTGACGAAATAAGGCTGATTTCTGAGGAGAACCTCACCGCAAAAGCCAATCCCAAGAGCACAACCGGCCGGCTGGATATTTTTACACGGGTGATTACAGACTACTCTCACCGTTTTGAAGAGATTGAATCAGGATTCGAAGGAGACCTCTATCTTGAGGTTGTGCCCAAATCGTTTCCCATTAAAGTCAGAACCGGCCAGCGATTGAATCAATTGCGAATCCGGCATGGCCACACGGTTTTATCCGACCAGGACCTGCTTCGCATTCATGGCAGTGATCCGCTGCTGTTTGATGAGGCCGGCACGGCACTGAATCTCGACTCTGTAAAGGTAAATAACGGACTTTTCCTGAGCGTTAACCTGAAGGGGGATGAAAATGATGTTCTGGGCTATAAAGCCAAAAAGCATCGGGATCTGATCGACCTGGATAACATCGATCATTACGAAATTTCTGATTTCTGGGAGCCAATTTTGTCTGTTACAGGAGATCACCTCATCCTGGAACCCGAGGCATTTTACATATTTGCATCAAAGGAGCGCTGTAGAATCCCAAAACATCTGGCAGCCGAAATGATTGCTTATGATACCGGTTCAGGTGAACTTCGCACACACTATGCCGGTTTTTTTGACAGCGGATTTGGCGGATCTGTTGAGGATGGCGGGGCTCGTGCTGTATTGGAAGTACGGTCTCACGATGTGCCGTTTCTGATTGAGCACGGACAGACTTTTTGCAGTATGAAGTTTGAGCCCAACAGTGAAGTACCCGATATTATGTATGGCAGAGAAATAAAGAGCAATTACCAGGGACAAGGCCTTAAATTAGGTAAACATTTCAAGCAGTAAACCATGGCAATTGATCGGTGTATATGTTTTAATTTAACCTTTGATGAGATTCAGAAAATTGCAAAGGAGAGAGATTTTAACACTGTTAAAGAGCTGCAGATTGCAGGGATATGCTCTTTGAACTGCAAACTCTGTGAACCCTATATTGAACGGATGTTTAAAACCGGTAACACCTCTTTTAAGCCCGGAGATATTTAAGAATTAAAGCAAGAGCTATGAACCTTTTCTATGCAAACCCCGAAGATGTAAGCTCTTTGTTTATCTGCTTGCGCGGACAGGAGGCAAAGCACGCCGGAAAGGTGTTGAGGCACAGGGTTGGTGATACCATTTATATCACTGACGGAAACGGCACCTGCTATCAATGCAATATTACACAGTTAAATAACGATTCTGTTCAGACACAGGTGATTCAAAGCACATTTGAGGAGAAAACCAATCCGGATGTTACCCTTCTGCTGGGATTGCTAAAAAAAAGAGACCGGTTCGAATTCGCTATTGAAAAGAGTGTGGAGCTGGGAGCAGACCGGATCGTTCTATATCCCGGCGACCACAGTGAAAAGGGGAGGATTAGGTTAGACCGTGTTGAAGCTGCGGTTAAGTCTGCCATGAAACAGTCGCTTCGATACTATCTGCCGGAAGTGATACTTGAAAAAAATCTTGAAAGCGCACTGAATAATTTTACAGATAAAAGAACTTTAATTGCAGCGGATGAGACTACATCAGGAAATGAGGTCGCGAAACCCGGAGAAGACGGATTCCTACTTATCGTAGGTCCTGAAGGAGGCTTTTCTAACGCGGAGAGAGAGGCAATGCAAAAGAGAGGGGCTGTGGCCTACTCATTAGGCAGTAAAAGGCTTAGAACTGAAACGGCAGCTATAGCTATGGTAGACCGGTTTAAAAACGTTCTCTAACACTGAGTTTGATTATAAAATGCTGACTATTGCGTTTCGCTCCGCGTTCAAAAGATAAGCCTTCCTGTGTAAGGAGGGGACTTTCAAGCACCTAAAGCGGCATATTATTAATCGAAGTCAGCTTCTAACGAAAAATGGCTGCAACCTCATTGGCGCAGCCATTTTATAAATTTGTTAGCAGATAGTTTATCAGTTACCCGGTCTGATGTTAACTGAGCCCTCCTTTTGAGCGAGTGCAATCTCCATAGAATCCCAAAGCTTCATCGCTTCGGTGAGGGTTTCATTGAAATAGTCGTTTACAATCGGATAAAAATATTCTGAGCTCCAAACTTGCCGTGCGATTTCAGCCTTCATTCGTCCCAGGTTCATCCAAACCATTTCGTCGTACATCTCACGGGTCAATTTAAGTTTGTTATCCTCAACTGTGGGTTCATCTACATCATCTGTAAACTCAAGACCTTCTTCCATCATCATGGCAAGCAGCATGGCGCGGTCTTTGTCACTCCATTCAAAATTTGATCGAAAATCTTCAAAGTCATCTTCCCAGCGATCCCTGAAAGTATCGCCATACTGATCGAGATAATCTCTCACAAAGTTGAAGTCAACCCGGTTTACCAGCATGAAATTGAAGAGGTAAGGAGACGTTGTAGTATCTTCCTGAATCACAAAATCGGGTATGATACCGCCGCCGCCAAACACCGGCCGTCCGGCCTTGGTTGTGTACTGCAGTGAGTCGGGTACCTGGTCTCTAAACTCCTGTGCGTCAACGGATGCGTCGGAGGTACGGTGGCGAATCTCGAATGCATAATCTTCGCTGCTGCCGTCGAAAGGTTTTTGAATAAGGCGGCCTGAAGGGGTCAGGTATCGCGATATTGTAACCCTGATATTACTGCCATCAATAAGGTCGTACTGCTGTTGTACAAGCCCTTTTCCGAACGTTCGCCTACCTACAACCAGTCCGCGGTCGTGATCCTGAATGGCACCGCTTACAATTTCACTGGCTGAAGCTGAGCCTTCATTTACCAAAACAATTACCGGCATATCTTTTACCACACCGTTTCTGCGAGACAACACTTCCTGGTTAAATCGTGAGTGCCGGCTTTCAGTTGAGACCAATTTCGTATTTCTGGGGAAAAACTCTTCAGATATTGCAATTGCCTGGCTCAGGTATCCACCCGGATTATTGCGCAGGTCAAGCATCAATTTTTCCATTCCCTTGCTTTTTAAATCCTGCACGGAAGCTAAAAACTCGTCATGTGTGGTTGCCGCAAATCGGTTTATTTTTATGTAGCCGGTATTGTCGTCAAGCATGTAGTGGGTATCGATTGTGGTAATTGGGATATCATCACGCACGATAGTGAAATTAATGGGATTGTTGCTTCTGGGACGTAATATTTCAACATCCACTTTGGTTCCTTTCTCTCCGCGAAGCCTTCTCATCACGTCTTCATTAGTGTAACCAATAGCGCTGGTGTCATCAATGGAGATGATTCTATCGCCCGACATTATGCCCAACTGATCGCTGGGGCCGCCGGAGATGGCCGTAATTACGGTAATGGTATCCTGTATAATATTGAACTGAATTCCAACGCCTTGAAATTTGCCTGCAAATTCTTCCTGTATTCGGTCACTGTCATCTTTTTCGATGTAAACGGAGTGCGGATCAAGAGTACGAAGCATCGCTTTGATTGAGTTTTCGGTCAGCTTGCTCATATCCTTGTCAGGGAAATTATTGGCAACATAGAGATACGCTTCCTCAAACTTGTTATACGAGTCTCTCAGGTTTTGAATCTCGGGCCTGTGGAGAGTGTCTAAAGGGGTTCCTTCCAGCGTCATGGTTGTATCATTCATTCCTTTCACAAGACCAATAATGCTTTTGTGATGGAGCTCTTCCAGCGACGTTTCACCGAAATAGTTGTCCATTACCCTTCTTTGGACCTGCAGATATTTATGGAGATTCTCTTGGTGGATCTCATTCTTGACAACAACTTTATCAACTCCTGCAAGCCAAACAGCAGACAGGATCAGTAACAGAGCAAGTTGGGGAGCTAGAAACTTCTTCACAGACATTGTAATTTAGTTATTATTTAATTCAAATAACGCAGGCCACAGTTCAAAGAGTATAGTAAAGTAGAAATTGAAATACCATACTTTACTTCTAACGAATAATGTGCGAAAACGTTTCTTAAATATTAAATTTTGAGACTTTTTTACAAGATGTAGTGGCTAAGATCTTTGTTCTTAACCAGGTCGTCGAGCTGTTTTTGAACATAATCGCGGTCTATAGTGATCTCACCGCTGCTAATGTCGTCAGGTACGGCAAATAGCAGATCTTCGAGCAGTGTAGAGAGAATAGTATGTAAACGCCGTGCACCGATATTTTCGACCTGCTGATTCACTTCAGCGGCAATTTTTGCAATCTCCCTGATCGCATTTTCAGTAAAATCTACTTTCACACCTTCAGATTGCAACATCGCCTGATACTGCTTGGTAAGTGCATTTTTGGGTTGTGTAAGAATATTGAAGAAATCCTCTTCCGTGAGTGAATTCAATTCAACGCGAATAGGAAAACGCCCCTGCAGTTCAGGAATCAGGTCGGATGGTTTTGAAACGTGAAAGGCACCGGAAGCCACAAAAAGAATATGGTCGGTTTTTACAATTCCATGTTTTGTATTTACGGTACTGCCTTCAACTATAGGCAACAGATCGCGCTGTACCCCCTGCCGGCTAACCTCACCACCACCTTTGCTGGTGGCAGATGTATCGCTTGCCACTTTGTCAATTTCATCGATGAAAACGATTCCCTGGTTCTGTACCCGCTCCAAAGCTTCCTGTACGGCAGCTTCATGATCAATCAGTTTTTCAGCCTCCTGCTCCAGCATAATTTCACGGGCTTCATTAATAGGAAGCGTTCGTTTGGATTTACGACCGCCCTTTGAAAGATTCCCCAGCATATCCTGCAGATTAACGCCCATCTCTTCCATTCCCTGAGGGCCAAAAACCTGCATCATTGGAGTTTTCCGTGAATCGACCTCTATCTCAATTTTCCGGTCTTCCAGATCACCGTTTTTGAGTTTCTCTCGGAATCGCTCACGAGTTCGTTCATTCAACTCTGCATCGGAGGCATTATCGGGATCGAACCCAACTCTGCCGGATGATGTATTTACACTTGCGGGCTTATTTCTGACAGGTGGTATAAGGATGTCCAATATCTTTTCTTCGACGATCTCGGCTGCTTTCTCCTGAACTCTTTCCTGCATCTCGAGCTTTACCATATTTACGGCAATATCGCTCAGGTCGCGAATCATCGACTCTACGTCACGGCCTACATAACCGACTTCGGTAAACTTGGACGCTTCCACTTTAATGAAAGGAGCGCCGGCGAGTTTTGCCAATCTTCTGGCAATCTCTGTTTTACCAACACCTGTTGGGCCAATCATTAAAATATTGTTCGGTATAATTTCATCCCTGATTTCAGGATCAGACATCAGCCTTCTCCAACGATTTCTCAGGGCAATAGAAACGGATCTTTTGGCCTCTTTCTGCCCGATGATATATTTATCGAGTTCGGCTACGATCTGTCTCGGTGTTAAATTTTGTTGTTCAATTAATTTCATTGTACTACTGTTCGATTTCTAAAATGGTCAAATTGTGGTTGGTGTAGATGCAAATATCGGCTGCAATGTGCAGCGATTTCTCTACGATTTCCCGTGCGGACAAGTCGGGGGCGTTTAGTTGTAACGCACGCGCAGCGGCCAACGCATACGAGCCACCGCTGCCTATCGCCAGAATCTGATCATCTGGTTCAATTACGTCACCCTGCCCCGAAATTAGCAGGGGGGTATCTTTGTCCATAACAACAAGCAGGGCTTCAAGTTTCTGTAAGAATTTATCCTTACGCCACTCTTTTGCCATCTCTACAGCTGCCCGCTGCAGATTGCCGTTGTAACTGTTTAATTTCTCTTCGAATTTTTCAAACAGGGTGAAGGCATCGGCCGTTGATCCGGCAAAACCGGCCAGTATCGTTCCGTTTTGAAGCTTCCGAACTTTTTTAACGGTGGCCTTCATTACCGTTTTATCAAGCGTAGCCTGTCCGTCGGCGCCAATGGCAACATCACCATTATGAATAATTCCCAGCACGGTTGTAGCGTGCAGGTTTTTTAGATTTGTCATATCTGCTTCCCTAAATAAAATAAAGTTCTGTTACTTTTTTTTGCTAGTCTTCTTGACGGGCAGGCCGTTTGGGCCGTCTAGGTAAATTACCCGAAGGTTTACCGTTTTTGTCGTGTTTGGAATAGTAATCAAGTGTTTCTTTCGATTTTTGTTCCACGTCAAGGTTCTGCATTTGCTGTTGTTGAGCTTCAAGGATCTTATCCAGCGACTCATCCTGCAATACAACATCCGTAATCTCGAGATCAGATCCGCTGAGGGTGGCTTTAAATTCATTCAGAGATGTATTTTCGTCTGCGATGAACGAGATCTTAACTTTATACTTCATCATCCACTTCGCCTTTTGGCTGAAGAAGCCTCTTGTAAGATGGGATTGAAGATAGGGATTCACGTAGATGTCGACAGCCCTGTACTCGGTGCTGAATTTAAATTTGCTGATCCAGGATTCAATATCGGTTACAATGGTATCTTGGCTAACCACTGTTCCGCTGCCGCCGCACATTGGGCAAACCTTTGATACAGAGTTGACAACACTTGGGCGAATACGCTGCCGGGTGATCTGGACCAATCCGAAATCACTCATGCCGATCAGGTTGGTTTTCGCCTGGTCTTTCTTGAACTCTTTTTTGAGTTCGTCGTAAATTTTCTTTCGGTTCTTGTCATCCCGCAAATCGATAAAATCGACTACGATAATTCCGCCAATATCCCTTAATCTGAGCTGTTTGGCGATTTCACGGGCGGCCTCAAGGTTTGTTTTGAGTGAATTGTCCTCCTGTTTCTCTTTGGCGGCATACGGGCCTGAGTTTACATCGACCACATACATCGCTTCGGTTTGCTCAAAAATGAGATAACCGCCCGACGGCATGCGCACCCTGGGGCTGAAGATTGAGTTCACATCATGGCCAATATTCACGTGATCAAAAATGTGATCTTTGCCCTTATAGAGCTGAACGCTCGGCACCATTTTCGGTGCTATTTGCCCCACATAGCTCTTAACAGATTTGTAGAGCTGATAGTCGTCAATTAGAACCCTGTCGTACTGTTTGGCAAAGAGGTCGCGAATCAGACTTTCCGTAATATCAAGATCGTTGTAGAGCAGCGTGGGTGGTTTGGACGTTTCAAGGTTTTTGAGTATCCGTTCCCACTTTTTCAGGACGGTGCGCATATCGTCTTCGATCGCCTCCTTATCCTGATTTTGTGCCACGGTACGGACTATTACTCCAAAGCCTTCAGGCAGCATTGACCCGACGATGCTTTTAAGCCGGCGCCGTTCTTTACCATTATTGATCTTTTTAGAGAGTGCTATGTACTCGCCCATGGGGATGAGTACGAGAAAGCGACCGGCAATAGTGATATCTGTAGAAACTCTTGGGCCCTTGGAACCGATCGGCTCCTTTACAATCTGTACCAAAAGGTTTTGATTGTTCCTGAGAAGCTTGCCGGCCAATACTTGTTTGTCGTTATTGGAAAGCTTGTCAAACTTCTGAAGTTCTTTCTCTGCAGCCTGCGAAATACTTTTTGAGCCGTTCATCATCTTGATATAATCGCCCAAGTGGTCTCCGGCGTCAGAGAAGTGAAGGAAGGCATCTTTTTCCATGCCAAGGTCGATAAAAGCGGCACGGATACCGCTCATCACTTTGTGTACCCTGGCTAAATAAATATTACCAACTGTACGCTGATTTTCTTCAGATTCTATAAAAAGCTGTGCAAGCTCTCCGTTTTCTAAAAGGGCAACACGGGTTTGTTTGCCCGAGGAATGGATAATTATTTGATTCTTCATGTAAGCAATGAAATTTCATCAGCAATTCGCTAAGCCTACATTTTTCAATCAAAAAGATCTGAACAGTCCTGAAATAGGTTAAAATATTCTCCGGAAGGGTATCAGTAATTCTAGCTGAGCGATTTGCTATGCTGTTATAATTCTTGTTAGGAAATTGGTTTGGTGTATGCATACTCTCATTCAACTCAAAATAAGAGCAGTCCTGAGGGCGGGAGACCGCACTCAGAAAATAAAAGAAGTGGTAAATGATGTTATGCAAGATAATAATTAACAATACTTTAAAATTTTAGATGTGCAATTTGCATACTGAAATCACGCATTTAATCAATATAGCAGAAAGTTAACTAATAATTAAATATTGAATGAAGTTATGAGAAAGGGTTTGCCAATCTTCTGTTTTTCCTGTGCTGCTATAAGGAAATGATCAAAATATATTATGGAAAACGGTTTAAGATCAAATTTCTTATACAACAAAGACATCTTGAATTTTGTTGACAGCCGGATCCCGGGCTCACTAATTTTCTGCCACTCTCTTTATGGAAGCTCCAACGGCATTCAATTTATGCTCCAGATTCTCGTATCCCCGGTCTAAATGGTAAACGCGAAGAACCTCGGTTGTGCCTTTGGCAACCATTCCGGCCAGTACCAGGCTTACACTCGCCCTGAGATCAGTACTCATCACAGCTGCTCCCTCGAGTTCTGTTTTTCCCTTCACGATAACCCGGTTTTTCTCGACGCGCAGATCTGCACCAAGCCGATTCAGTTCGGGTACGTAGCTGAAGCGGTCGAAGTAGATCTTTTCGGTAATCCGGCTTTCACCATCGGCCTGCGTCATCAGAGTGGCCCATTGAGCCTGCAGGTCGGTTGGGAAACCGGGATAGACTTCTGTGCTTATAGAGACCGGTTTGATGGCAGAGCTTGATTGAATCCGGATCTCTGTATCGTTAATATCGAGTATTACACCCAGTTTTTTAAATGATTTCGGAAACTCTCCTAGGTCTGACGGTTTGCACCCGGTCAGGGTCAGGTCAGAGCCCGGCTGCATTGCCGCTGCAATCATAAATGTTCCGGTTTCGATCCGGTCGGGATCGTTTGAGAACTCAACACCCTTCAGGCTGTCTACTTTTCGTATGGTAAGTTCTGATGTACCGATACCCTCTATGTTGGCACCCATTTTTGTAAGCATATTGCAGAGTAGAACAACATCCGGCTCTTTGGCGGCGTTTTTAATGACAAACTTTTTGGCTCGTTTTACAGCTCCCAAGACCAGGTTAACCGTGGCTCCTACGCTGCTGGGGTTCAGGGTAAACTCTCCGCCTTCAACTTCATCTCCCTGTATGGAAGCCATTACATACCCTTTGTCGAGCTCAATGGAGATTCCCATCTCTTCAAAGCCTTTAAGGTGGAGGTCGACCGGCCTTGGGCCCCATGCACAACCGCCGGGTAGAGAGATCCTGGCCTCACCGGCCCGCCCGACCAGCGCGCCAAGCATGTAAAAAGAGGCGCGCATCTTTCGCACAAGGTCGTATGGAGCTTCCGTAAAGCCGAGGTTTGCAGGATCGATCACCAGCTTGTTTTCCGTTTCATGAAAATCGACACGCGTACCGGTTACCCGGATTACATTGTTGAAGGTGTAGATATCCTGAAGTTTTGGGACAAGCTGCAAAGTAGTGGGGCTGTCACCCAGCAGTGCCGCCGCCATCAATGGCAGTGCCGCATTTTTTGAGCCGCTGATTGAAATGGTTCCTTTTAAAGGCGTAGGCCCTTCAATAATAAATTTATCCACGTGGTTCTATTTCTAAAAGAGATTGATTTTTTTCAACGTTATCGTTTTGAGCTACATCCAGCGAGGTAACTGTTCCTGTTGCGGGGGCCTTAAGCTCATTTTCCATTTTCATTGCCTCGAGTATAATAACGGGCTGCCCTTCGGTAACTTCTTCACCTTCTGTTACCAGTAATTCCAGGATCTTGCCCGGCATTGGGGCGTTCAGCTTTCCGGCCGAGGCCACAGCGTTGGTTGTAAAGCCAAGCTTCTCGAGCAGCAGCTCCTGGTCGTCTTTTACGGTAGACTCAATAAACACACCGTTTATGGAAAAGGATACCTGCTGGCCGTCTACCGTTATGTTATCCACTTTAAATAATTTGGTTCCATTACGGAACAGTACCCGCCCGTTATCCTGAAGAATCAATTCGTAATTAATCTCCCTGCCATCAATAATGGCAATGGGTTTCTTCTCATCAAGAGTTACACCGATTGAATGGTCGCCGATTGTAGTTTCAAATTGCATGGTTCTGAATACGTTTTAGGCCTAACCGTGTAGCTTTGTAAGTGAACTGATCTACGTGATCCGAATCATAAAAAGCCGAGGGTGAGGCAGGTGAGGTCTCTTCATAAACTTCGATATATCCTTGATTGATCAGTTTGATCAGGTCATAGCGGATAGCGCCAAATGGCAGACCGGTTTCCGATAAAATATGGCTAAACGGTTCAGGGAATATAAGCTCCCTCAAAATGGCCGTTTCGGATGATGTTAGTTTCATTTTCCCCATAGACTGCAAAGATAGAGTGTGAAGCTGTGAATGACAATAAGGGATGCTAATCTACGCGAATATCACCATAGGTTATCACATTTTCATTGGAATCTGTGACAACGACCCTATACAGGCCCTGAGGGTTTTCAGGGAATTGAGCCACATCAAGCGGGCTGAGAGGAATGGATGTGAGCCCGGGGGGCAGTGGGCGCCGCTGGTCTTCAAAAATTATTTGTAGATTATTTGGCCCGTAAAACGCAAACACCCTGAGTCCTGAAACAGACTCCACGCCGGTCACGATCAGGTCGATAGAGATCTGTCCTGTGGTCTGCACGGGATTTGGATAGGCGGGATCTACTTCAACAAGACCCTGAAAAAAGGGGGCAATTCGCCAGTCGTCCGGGTCGCTGCTAATGATTGAACCGCTGTTGTCGGTTTGTGTAAATCCTTCCGGTTCGCTAAATGCAGCACGTTCAAAATCGCGCTGGTCACTGCTTTGGTTACATCCTGCCAAAAGAATCAACAAAGTGAACCCAAAGAGATGAATGATTTTAAATAGATTGGTATTCAATTGATTGATCTGTTTATAAAATTAAGTAGTGAATTACTTTAACGGTATTGATTATTCATTCATATAACCCTTACAAAAAAGTTGTATTTTTCCTTAAATAAGAACAAACACATAGTTTAATGATACAAGTTTACGGAATTAAAAACTGTAACAAAGTGCGCGATACACTTAAATGGCTCAAGGATAACAAGATTGAACACGAATTTTTTAACCTGAAGAAGGAACCTCTGACGCGCGAAGAACTTGAAGAGTTTGTACATCGTATTGGTCTTGATGTGCTGGTAAATAAGCGCGGAACGAAGTGGCGGGATCTGGGGCTGAAAGATAAAGACCTTTCGGATGATGAGCTGTTTGAAAAGCTTCTTGAACATCAGACGATGATAAAGAGGCCTGTACTAATTAAAGACGAGGCTATACTGGTAGGTTATGATGAGGACGCATTTGAAGCATTTGTTGAGTAGTATATTTTCCCTGTTCCTAATTCTGTTTGCAACCACGGCTTCTTCTCTGCTTGCCCAGGAGGGATTTACCTACGATCGGGATGAGCCTCCCACCATGGAGATGCTGGTCGAGGCGCGGGAAGTTTTTGAATACGAGGTCAGGTATGGGTTCTTTACACTGGGATGGGTGGATGTTGAGCTGCTGCCCGACACCACTTATAATGGTGAAAAAGCGTATCACCTGCGTACCCGAATCCGTTCAAACCGGAGGGTTCCGTTTGTGGGAACCCGCATTGTAAACTATGAAACACTATTTCAGTACACTGAAGACTGGCCTTACAGTTTCGTGTTTTGGAGAGATGATATACATGATGAGGAGTACGACATAGTGCGGATTATTTTTGACCGCGAAGCCGGAGAAGTCCATTTTTTTGAAAGTGGAGAGCCGGCCGACACGCTTGAACTTGAAGACCCCGCCAGCGGAGGAGATATCATTTTCTACTATTCACGAATGTTTGCGGGACTTGAAGAACCTTACAGGCTCCCAACCTACATCGAAAATGAAAAAGGTTTGGTTACAGCAAAAAGCAGCACAAAAAAAGAGATGCGAAGCTACGATGCATTCGATGAGCCGATAGAGACATACCTGAGTGAGGGCGAAGCCGATGTGGACGGCCCGTTCGGTTTCAGGGGGACATTCAAATCGTGGTTTTCCACAGATGATCTTCGTGTACCTGTGGAAGCCCATGTGAGGGTAATTTTCGGAAATGTTAAAGTAAGATTGATTTCATATAAACGAGATGGATAAAATTAAGGTTCTCTTTAAAAAGTTGGAGCATGGCAGGGATGTTGAGCTGCCGACTTATGCGAGCAGTGAAGCAGCGGGTATGGATGTTCGTGCGGCTGTTGAAAACTCTATTGTATTGAAACCGGGCGAACGTGCCCTGATCCCCACAGGATTCCAAATGGCGCTGCCCTCCGGTTATGAGGCACAAATTCGTCCGCGCAGCGGCCTCGCTTTCAAACAGGGCATTACCATGCTCAACAGCCCGGGTACTATCGACTCTGACTATCGGGGTGAAGTAAAAGTTCTGGCAATCAACCACGGTACTGAATCCTTTACAATCAACCACGGCGACAGGGTTGCCCAGATGGTGATTTCGCCCGTTTATCGCGCAGATGCCGAAATGGTTGACCAGCTTCCCGAATCATTTCGCGGAGAAGGTGGTTTCGGAAGTACAGGAGTTGAATAGGGCACGTTATTTTGTTCCGGTTTATGACTCCAGTGCAGAAGAACATTCTGAGCCGAGATAGTTACCCGCTTTATAGAATAAGCATACCCTGCCTGTTGCAACCAACTCATCGTAACCAGTTATCAGCATTTCACTTCTTAAATCCAGTAACAAAGCGGAATTTTTTTGAACTCAAAATTTAAACCCTATATCGATCTTGTAAGGGGGAATCCTAACTACAGGCGGCTTTGGCTTGCTCAGATTATCGCCAACTTCGGGGATTGGTTTGGTATTCTGGCAATCTATTCGCTGATTCACGAATACAGCGGATCTGAGCTTCTGCTGGGCCTCATCATTGTTGTTAAGATGCTGAGCCTTGCCTCTTTCTCACCCATCGCAGGGTATGTAACCGACCGCTTTAACCGGCGCAGCCTGATGATCTGGTGTGATATTTTTCGGGGAGTAGTTGTACTTGGATTTATCCTAATTACAACCGTGGAGCTTCTCTGGCTGGCCTACGTACTGATAGCCCTTCAGATGGCTTTTGCTGCAGTTTTTGAACCTGCTAAAACATCTTCCATACCGAACGTTACCAGTGCTGATGAACTGGTGGTTGCCAACATTCTTTCTGCTGCCTCGTGGAGTATCATCTTTACAACGGGTATGGCAGTTGGCGGCTTTGCAACAGCGTGGCTGGGCACCGATATGGTATTCATGATTAACGGGTTTACCTACATGTTATCAGCATGGTTCATTTACCGCGCGGTAATTCCACAGGTTAAGATGTCGAAACGTGAACTCTACCGAACGCGGAATCCACTCACCGGTATCAGGGAGGGCATGCAGTATCTCTATTCCAACAAGCACATTCTAAGGCCAACGATGGCAAAAGGTGCATTTACCATGTGCCTTGGAGCATTGGTCTATATGCTGATTATCGTGGCAGAAGAGGTGCTGATGATGGGGAGTATTGGCCTTGGAATTCTATACGCGGCAAGAGGAGTAGGTACTGGAATCGGGCCTGTATTGGGAAGGCGGATCTTTAAAAAAGAGTCGGGATGGGTGAGAGGAATGGGCTTTTTTATGATTTCGGCGGGATTGATGTATATCGTAGTTGGGGCCTCGAAGAGTATCTATGTTATGGTCTTATTTGTGATGCTGGCTCATATGGCCTCCGGGTCAAATTGGGTGATGAGCACGGTTCTGCTGCAGCGGCGTGCCCCCGATAACTTTCGCGGAAGGGTGTTTAGTCTTGAATGGCTGCTCTTTACACTGGCCCAGTCGGTATCGGTAACTGTTGCAGCGCTCATTTTGGAGTTTGGGCTTCTCACCATACGCGAAACGATGATTCTTTTCTCCCTGCTTCTGATTGTGGCCGGTGTTTTCTGGCTCTTCAAAGTTGCGCCAAAGGAGGATCAGTACAACATTGATTCGGAAAAACTGGCAATCGAAAGTGCAGTGTGATTTGTAACCAGAGGTTAAAAGAAAAAGAGGTCCGAGCCGTTTAAGGTAGGGTTGGATTTTTTGAACGGCGCTAATTCCGATTTAAAAATCATTGAACCTTACTGCTCATCAAAAGTTGATTGAGTGAACTGTTTATTTAATGTTATCTTTGAGAAAATAAATTCTGTAGACTGATTTATGATTTGGGAAAACAGTTCCTATTTATGGCTCCTATTGCTTCTGCCGATCGTTTATGGCGCTTATTGGTGGTTCCGTCAGCGTCAGATTAAGAAAAGAGCGCTACTATTTGACGAAAGGCTGGTTGGTCAGCTTCGGCTTAACTATTGGAAAACAGGCGATAAAATCAGGCTGGCCGCCATGATGACTGCTGCTTTCTTTTTTATCATCGCTTTGGCCGGACCCAAAATTGGAACGGAAGTAAGAGAGGTACAGCGAACCGGCCTGAACCTGGTGGTTGCACTCGACCTTTCTCGAAGTATGAATGCGGAAGATGTGCGTCCCAGCCGCCTGGATAAGGCAAAGTTTGAGATCAACCGATTGGTTAACAGGCTGAGAGGAGACCGGGTAGGGCTGATTGTTTTTACGGATGAAGCTTTTGTACAGACCCCGCTGACCACTGATTATTCGGCCATGAGGCTATTTCTCGATATCGCCAATACCGACCAGATGCCCACAAGCGGCACCAACTTTACCTCACCCATGCAAAAGGCTCTGGAGGCATTTGAATCGGTGGAAGAGCTCGATGGCGCGGCAAATGTGCTGCTTTTTGTAGCCGATGGAGAGCATCACGGCCCATCTTATGATGGTGCACTTCGTGCATTAGTCCAAAAAGGTGTGTCTATCTTTACAGTTGGTATTGGAACCGTTGAAGGAGGCCCGATTCCAATTTACAACTCTCAGGGTCAGCTAACCGGCTACCACCGTGACAACCAGGGCAACACCGTTACAACGCGGCTTGATGGGCAAACCATGCAGGAAATCGCGGCGGCCGGAGGTGGCGAGTTTTACGAAATTCGTTCGGGAAGTGATAATATTGAACCTTTCTTTGCACGCCTGGATGAGCTGGAACGGGGTGAATTTTCCAGTCAGGAGTATGCCGACTATCAGAACCAATACCAGGTTCTGTTGCTGCTGGGAATGGTGCTCTTTATAACCGGCCTGTTTTTCCCAGACAGCATCAGTGAGAGAGAGAAATTTATGAAACGATTTAAAAATTCCGAAAAAACGTAAAATGATAAAACTTTTTGTAACTGATCTGGATGGCTGTATTTCACACCCGTTTAAAACACCGGATTGGCAAGCTATCAATAGCATCAGGGAACTGAATTTAAAAAGCAGGGACTCAGAACATATTCCACCCATTACCATCTGTACAGGACGTCCCTTCCCATATGCCGAGGCTGTTGCACAATGGCTGGATGTTCGAGTACCCTTCATTTTTGAAAGTGCCGGGATGTTCTCCTGGGAGGGGTATCACATCGAAACAGCTATTAGCACATCGGATGGAGAGCTGAACCCGATTTTGGAACTAAAGAGCTGGCTTAAAAAAGATATTTTACCCAATTACCCTGCTGCAGTGCTTGAGTTTACTAAAATGATGGATGCCGGAGTGGT